>CANEXR010000103.1 GCA_947443815.1 Flavobacteriaceae bacterium
ATGAAACGCCGATAACGATCTTCATTAAGACACAAGAATATAATTAGGCGTTCCATCTTCAAATAAAAAACAAATAGTACAAACAGATGAATTCAAAATATGTAAAAGAAATTGCGAACGATGTGGTTCATCATTTGGAATATAATGCCGAGAGAACGCATTTGATTATTCCAGAATATGGACGTCATTTACAAAAATTAATCGATCAAGCTACAGTAATTGTAGATGTTGAAGAACGCAACAAAGCGGCTAAATACATCATTCAAGTTATGGGAAGTTTGAATCCTCATTTGCGTGATGTCCCTGATTTTCAACATAAATTATGGGATCAGCTATTTATCATGTCTGATTTTAGATTGGAAGTAGAATCTCCTTACCCAATCCCTTCTCGTGAAGTATTGCAATTAAAACCAGATGTTTTAAAGTATCCTCAGAATTTTCCAAAATACCGATATTATGGTAATAATATTAAGTACATGATAGACGTTGCCAACAAATGGGAAGAGGGTGAAATGAAAAATGCCTTGGTAAAAGTAATTGCCAATCACATGAAAAAATCCTATTTGAGTTGGAATAAAGACACCGTGAAAGATGATGTAATCTTTGAACATTTATTTGAGTTATCAGATGGTAAATTGAATATGCTACAAAGTACAGAAGAATTATTGAATACCACTGATTTGTTGCGAACTAACAAAAGAATATCCAATAAAATTTCGCCAGCAGGCCAACCCAAAATTCAAAGCAATAAGAATTTAAAAACCGGGAAACCAAAACCTTTTCAAAAGAATAATCAAAAATAATAAAGGTACTTTGTAACACTATTTACTTAGAAACGAAGTTGAATAACAAAAAGTGCCTAAGTGTTTTAGTATCCTAGTAGCTCAAAACCTCAAATAAAGAATATGGGAATTTTTAAAATCGAAGGAGGCATTAGTCTTAAAGGTGAAATTACACCACAAGGAGCAAAAAATGAAGCATTGCAAATACTTTGCGCCATATTGCTCACTTCTGAAAAAGTAACAATTAATAATATTCCAGATATTATTGATATTAATAAACTGATTACTTTATTGGGAAATTTAGGTGTTAAAATTCAAAAAACAGCACCTAGTTCTTACACATTTCAAGCCGATGAAGTCAATATTGATTATTTAGAAACAGAAGCTTTCAAAAAAGAAGGTGGCTCATTACGAGGTTCAATCATGATAGTTGGTCCACTTTTGGCCCGTTTCGGAAAAGGATATATCCCAAAACCAGGAGGTGATAAAATTGGACGTAGAAGATTAGATACCCATTTTGAAGGATTTATAAATCTTGGTGCAACATTTAGATACAACAGAGAAGATCATTTTTATGGTGTTGAAGCGCCTGAGGGTTTAAAAGGAACTAATATGTTACTCGATGAAGCTTCTGTAACAGGAACAGCTAATATTGTGATGGCTGCAGTTCTAGCGAAAGGAATAACAACAGTTTATAATGCTGCTTGTGAGCCGTATTTGCAACAATTATGCAAAATGTTGAACTCCATGGGTGCCAAAATTACAGGTGTTGGTTCTAATTTATTAAACATTGAAGGTGTCGAAAGTTTAGGCGGTTGTGAACACAGGATTCTTCCTGATATGATTGAAATTGGAAGTTGGATTGGATTAGCAGCAATGACTAAATCTGAGATTACCATAAAAAATGTAAGTTGGGAAAATCTAGGAATCATTCCTAATACGTTCAGAAAATTAGGAATTACTATCGAAAAAAGAGGAGATGATATTTATATTCCTGCGCATGTTGATGGTTATGAAGTAAGAACGGATATTGATGGTTCGATTTTGACTATTGCCGATGCGCCATGGCCAGGATTTACTCCTGATTTATTGAGTATCGTTTTGGTAGTTGCTACACAAGCTAAAGGAGATGTTATGATCCACCAAAAAATGTTTGAAAGCCGTTTGTTTTTTGTTGATAAATTAATTGATATGGGCGCCAAAATTATGCTTTGTGATCCACACAGGGCAGTAGTTATTGGGCATGATTTCAAATCTCAACTCAAAGCAACAACAATGTCATCACCCGATATTCGTGCGGGGATTTCTTTATTAATTGCGGCATTATCTGCAAAAGGAACAAGCACCATTCAAAATATTGAACAAATTGATCGCGGTTATGAAAGAATTGATGAACGATTAAGAGCAATTGGTGCAAAAATCGTAAGAGCTTAACAGTAATAAATATATCAATATCGTTTAAATAAATCTTTCTTTTCCTTATCGGATTCCACAAAAAGGTTTATTTAAGCGATATTTTTTTAACTCTAAAACCAATACGAGCAATGTCAAATGAACAAACGGCAATAAAAGCTACTTATTTTAGTATAGCTGGTAATACTGTTATGGCCATTATAAAAGGGTTAGCTGGTTTTTTTGGAAATTCCTATGCTTTAATTGCTGATGCAATAGAATCAACAACAGATATTTTGGCCTCTTGCTTAGTTTTGTTTGGAATAAAATATTCAAATAAACCAGCAGACGATAATCATCCTTATGGGCATGGTCGTGCAGAACCTTTGATTACTTTTTTGGTTGTTGGTTTTTTAATTACTTCCGCCACTATAATTGCCTACGAAAGTATTCTTAATATTGGTACTCCACATGAATTACCAAAATCATGGACTTTATTTGTTCTTGGTGGCATAATTATTTGGAAAGAATATTCCTTTCGATTAGTTATGAAAAGGAGTAAGGAGACGAATAGCTCATCATTAAAAGCTGATGCTTGGCATCATAGAAGTGATGCAATAACTTCAATAGCTGCTTTTATAGGGATTACAATTGCATTAGTTTTAGGAAAAGGCTATGAATCAGCTGATGATTGGGCGGCACTTTTTGCATCAGGTTTTATTCTGTATAACAGTTATTTGATTTTTAGACCCGCTTTAGGCGAAATTATGGATGAGCATTTAAATGATGACCTTATTGATGAAATCAGACGAGTTGCTCATCAAGTGGATGGAATTATTGATACTGAAAAATGCTTTATACGTAAATCTGGAATGAAATACCATGTAGATCTTCATGCACGTGTTGATGCCAATATTACTGTAAAAGAAGGACATGATTTGGCTCACATATTAAAAGACACACTAAGACATGAAATCCCTGAATTAGGTCATGTTTTGATTCATGTAGAGCCCAATTAAAAGAATTCTTAACATTAAAAATTCCAAAGCAATTCCATACTCACTTTGAGATTTTTTAATTTTAATCTTATTCTAAAATATTTAGAAACTTTAATCCAAATACAATACCATCTCCTTGAAAACCATTTTGATACGAATGTACATAATCTACTCGTAGCATTCTGAATTTTCCAAAACCTAGTTTGTCTAAACCAACAGTAAACTCAGAGTAGGGCTTAGCATCTGGAAGTGAAAGAGTGTGAAAACCCAAAATTAAATTGGTTCTCAAGGTATTCAATAACGGAATTTTATTCATAATATATCCTTTGTCATTGTATTCAGAATGGAATTCAAAATAACTATCATTAGTACTGTGACTGTAATAGGGTAATAGATTAAACACATTCAAGTAGCGTTCAGATTGTCCGATATGTGTTTGGTTTCCATTAAAATGTTCATAATCAATAAACGAAATAGCAGCAGCATTAAAGAATTTACCCGCTTTTGCATTTAGACCTATATTGCCTTTGTTATTTAGTGTTACATCATAAATGATACGAGTACTTACTTGGTCAAATTCATATTTTTTTTCAGTTGCAGCAAACCCTTTTTCATAGCTTAAAAATACAGTTGGATATTTATTATTTCGAATATTGAATTTTCCATCAGGTCGAGAAATGTACTTATTTCCAAAATTAATTTTGGCATTCAAACTTATTTTGGCAAGACTGTGTTTTTCGAATCCTGGATTTATTTCGTCATTTGGATCCAAAGGATTATTTGAGGAATAGCGATCATCACTTTTTGTAATACTGTAATTAGTTGTGTTAAATAATGGTTTCCGTTGCTGGTATTCCAATTGTCCGTTTAGGTTTATTCCATTAAATACATCTTGACTATACTTTATTTTTGCAAATTCTAAATTGTATAATTTCATAAAATTATTTCTAAAAAACAGAGTACTTATTGTGTTTATCAGCGTACTAATTGGATTGTTTGGATTGAATTGATTAACGGTGGTGCCACCAGAAATGGATAAATTAGCATAATTCTGATTGTTAAACTGATGGTTGTATTGTCCCGAAACCCGCAAACGATCATCTCCAAAGCCATAATTAAAATTGGTTTTTATATAGGTGTTGTTTCCTTTATCTTCATTCCATTTGTTAAAACTAAATCCAGTGTCAAAATTCCAACCTTGAACTGTATTGAAGCTTAGTGAAGATAAATTTAGTAAACCATCATAACTGAAAGAGAATTTTTTCGTGCTGTTTCTAAATGAATAGCCCGTAATTGCGCTAAAGATTTTGAATTTATTCCCTTTCGCATCAATTGAATCTAAGTATTTTTTTGAATTCCTAACAGTGTGGATACTATCTTTTCGGATATAATCATTACGTTCTTCTAGCGTCAATGGGATAGGTCTATTTCTGTTCCAAAAAACAGTATCTTTCTTATTTGAATTGAGTTCAATATGCGTTATTTCATTAGAAAAAGTCTTTTTGTCAAATGCATCTATAAACTCATAATTACTATAGATATAAGTAAATTTCCCTAAAAATTTTATGCCAAAGGCACCTGCTGTTATGTCCAGACTTTGAGTGTTTTTTATCCAAATTTTACTCTTTTTATTATAACTGAAGTTTTGTTTTATAGTCATAACATCCATAAATTCCTCTTGCATTCTATAACCTTTTATATCTAAATCCACTGCATATATTGCCCATGAATCTTCAACAATGTAGATGTAACCTTCATAAACAGGCTCGCTATCCCGTTTTGCAATAACTTTAATTTTATTTATGGTTTGATTATTTTCATCAGTAAAAGTGCTTTCTAATTTGAATTTATAATAATTAAAAGCATTATCTGCAATTGGAGAAATCATATTTACACCCCAATTTAAAGTATTGTCATAAAAATCATAAAATGAGGATCTGGCTGTATTATAACTGTAGCCATTATTGTTGCCACTGACTTTTGAAGCGGTTACAACTTCTTTTAGATGGTTTGGTTTTTCAAAAACTATTTTAGAAAAAGTTTCAGACAATGAAATAATTCCAGTTCCGGTTGAATCCAAAGCACCGTCCAAATCGCCAATTTTTTGACCCAATATTTTTTTAGGAGCATTTTTGAGTTTAAAAATTCCTCTAGAATAAAAATCAGCTTTGAAACGATTGGTCTTTTCGGTATTTTCTTTTTTGCTAGCTATTGCTTTTTTTATAATAGCATTGGCAGGGTTGTTCTTGGTATTAATTACGATTTCTTTCAAATCATAACTTTCTTCTTCCATTTTTACATTCAAAACATATGGGAACACATCAATTTGAAGTTCTTTTTTTTGCGTTTTAAAGCCTAAATATTGAAATACTATTATGTGTTTTCCTTTTGTTTTTATATTGAGTTCATACTTTCCTTGCTCATTTGATATAGTACTGTTATAGGTGTTTTCCTCAGAAATAGTTGCAAAAGGTATTGGATTTCCTTTTGTGTCAGCTATATTTCCATGTATTTGTCCGTAATTTTTAAATGACAACAGTAGAAGCAATACTAGGTAAAATTTTCTCATCTATTTTTTTTGTAAAAATAAACAGACAAAAAAATAAGTGTCACAATTTTATGTTATATTCTTAACGCATTTTTATTAAAGAATAGTTAATTATAAAAAAGACTGTACAGCTAATTCATAGCTTTTTAAACCAAATCCTAAAACAACTCCTTTTGCATTTCCAGAAATATAGGACTGATGTCTAAAGCTTTCGCGAGAAAAAGTATTTGAAATATGTACTTCTATAACTGGAGTAGTTATGGCCTTTATTGCATCTCCAATTCCTATTGAAGTATGGGTATAAGCCCCAGCATTTAAAATAATTCCATCATAAGAAAAACCAACATCTTGGATTTTACTAATTAATTCACCTTCTATATTGCTTTGATAATAAGTGAAATCAATTGATGGGAATTTTGATTTTAAAGTTAAAAAGTAATCTTCAAAGGTTTGACTTCCATAAACTTCAGGTTCCCGTTTTCCTAATAAATTTAAATTCGGGCCATTGATGATGCAAATTTTCATAATTCTTATTTTTGTAAAAATAAAAAAACCGTTCTAATTACGAGAACGGTTTTTGATAAAAATAGTATTTTGTTTAAAATAAAATTCCTGCGGATAATTGTACAACTGAATTTTTGGTTTGTGCATTTTTTGACACTTCGGTTAATCCTAACCCATAACGTCCTTGAATAAAGATACTCTTAGTAATTTTGACACCCAAACCAGCTGCCACAGCAAAATCAAATGTACTTTGGTTTTCAATATCAAATTGATCTTTTTCGCTTAACAAAAAAGAAGCTTGTGGACCTAATTCTAAACTAACCGTATTGTTCAAATAAATTTTGGCCATTATCGGAATTGATAAATAACCTAATTTATTGTCAATATCACCTAAAATGGTTTTGTAAGTGGCGCCTTGTGTAGAATATAAAAGCTCAGGCTGTAGTGCAAATTTATCGGAAACTTTAATTTCTGCTAAAAGTCCAATATGATAACTAGTCAAAGCATCTGTTTGGATATTAGAACTTGTAAGGTTAGCATAATTTAAACCACCTTTAATTCCGAATTTTAGTAATTGTGCTTGAACATTCGCTGAGGATACAAGCATCAAAACGATTATTACAATGATTTTTTTCATAAAATTAATTTTAATGTATTATAAAAACTCTGTAATTATACAATTATTGTGTCTCATTCGTGTTAAAAATAGTGCTATATAGTAGAAAATTCAAATTTGGGATAATAATTAAGATGTAGCTTGGATTACTTTTTTTAAAAATCGCAACCTGTTTTATTTTTAAAGCAAGAATTTAGTTACAAATAATAAATATTTTTTTATTTTTTTTTCCTCACTAAATTTAGTGAGAAAGGGAATGATTAATTTATTGTTTTACAGATTTTTAAGATTTTTTTTAAAAATAAATTATTGTGTTCAGGTTTTTGTACCGTATTTGAAAATGCATATTTTTAATAAGTATTTAAGTACGTTTGCAAAATTAAAACAAACAATTAAAAAACAAACAATGAAAAAAATTATTTTAGTAGCAGTTGCAATATTCTTTTTTGGATATACAAATGCGCAAGAAGCGAAGTTTGGTATTAAAGCAGGTTTAAATCTTAGCAATTGGGCAGGAGATACTGATGGTCTTGATATTCAATCAAAAGCGGGATTAAATATAGGTGGTTTTGTAGCTATAAAACTATCTGACAAAATTACATTGCAGCCTGAGCTTTTATATTCTATGGAAGGAACAAAAGTGAATAATTTTCAATTTGATTATCAAGGCTCCATTTATTACGTAGATGCAAGTTTTAATTTGTCTTATATTAATGTTCCTTTAATGATGAAATTTTATCCAACAGAAAAATTCAATTTAGAAGCAGGCCCTCAAGTAGGTTTTTTAGTTTCTGCAAAGACAGTTGCAAAAGTAAATGGTAATAAAGGAGATGATAATGTTAAGGATAGTTTTGAATCAGTTAATTTTGGATTGAATTTTGGAGCTGCTTATGATTTTACTAAAAATATTTCAGCTGGTGTTCGTTATAATTTTGGTTTGTCAAACCTTGCAAAAACAGTGGCTGGTGATAATACTAAAATACATGGTAATGTAGTATCATTATCGGTTGGATATTCTTTCTAATATTTTTAAAGTTATATTAATACAACCTCCCTTTTGGGAGGTTTTTTTATGTCTAAAAATTGCGTTACTTTGCTTATATGAATTGGGAGTCTTACATAAAAAAATATCAATCATACTTGAGAATCGAACGTGGTTTATCGAAGAATACCATCGATAATTATTCTTTTGATTTGGAACGCTTGTGTTTGTTTCTTACCCAAAATGAGATTATTGTCTCGCCTTTAAAGATTTCAGAAGATATCATTCAGCAGTTTGTTTACAGTATATCAAAACAGTTAAATGCTCGTTCACAAGCCAGAATACTATCAGGTCTCAAAAGCTTTTTTAATTATTTAATATTTGAAGAGTATCGACCTGACAATCCTTTAGAATTGATTGAATCCCCTAAAACAGGGCGAAAACTTCCTGATACTTTGACCGTAATAGAAATCGACTTACTTCTTGCTGCGATTGATTTATGCACTAATGAAGGGGAACGTAATAGAGCTATTTTAGAAACGCTATACGGTTGTGGTCTACGGGTTTCGGAATTGGTTTCCTTGAAAATTTCAGATTTGTTTTTTGAAGAAGGATTTATCAAAATTACAGGAAAAGGCAATAAAGAACGCTTTGTACCTATTGGCACTTTGACTCAAAAGTATATTAAAATCTATAAAGAGAATATTAGAACTCAGCTAAAAGTAAAAAAGGGATTTGAGGATACTTTGTTTTTAAATCGAAGAGGGAGCCAGCTAACTCGCGCTATGATTTTTACAATAATTAAAAACTTAGCGGTAAAAATCGAATTAAACAAAAGCATTAGCCCTCATACTTTGCGGCATTCTTTTGCAACTCATCTTCTTGAAAATGGAGCTGATTTGCGGTCGATTCAACTAATGTTAGGGCATGAATCCATAACAACAACAGAAATTTATGTTCACTTAGACAGGAAATTTCTAACCGAAGTGATTCATGCTTTTCATCCCAGAAGATAGCGCTTTTGGTTAGTTGAGCCGCTTCATCGAAAGGCATCACTTCAAACATTTTTTTTAGAATTTAACGTATAAAATTTGAAAATTCTACTTACTATTTAAA
>CANEXR010000104.1 GCA_947443815.1 Flavobacteriaceae bacterium
GCGCTGCATTGGGCGGAAGAGATTATAATTCAGTCGATATGAGTAACAGAATGCTTTGGGAAACTTATTTGCCTCCTTTCAAAGCCGCTTTGGATGCTGGTGCCGCCACTTTTATGAATTCCTTTAACGACCTTAACGGAATCCCAGCTACAGGAAATAAATATTTTCAAAGAGATATTCTAAAAGGCAAATGGAATTTTCAAGGTTTTGTAGTTTCTGATTGGGGTTCTATAGGAGAAATGGTTAATCATGGTTATGCAAAAGATGCTAAAGAAGCTGCATTACGAGCCATAACCGCAGGGAGTGATATGGATATGGAAAGCAATGCCTACCGATACAATTTAGCACAATTAGTTAAAGAAAAAAAACTGCCAATAGCCTGGATTGATGACGCTGTAAAACGAATTTTGCATAAAAAATTCGAATTGGGATTCTTTGATGACCCATTTAAATATTGTAATTCAGAGCGAGAGCAAGTTGAGTTGAATAATCCAGAACACCGAAAAGCAGCAAGAGATATCGCTTCAAAAAGTATTGTTTTGCTAAAAAACGAGCAACATATTTTGCCTATTTCGAAACAAACAAAAACAATTGCTTTTATAGGCCCCTTGGTAAAAGAACACAAACAAAACATGGGGTTTTGGGCTGTAGAATTACCAGAGGTCGATTATGAAAACCATATAGTTTCGCAATGGGAAGGAGTTCAAAATAAAGTGGGTACTGGCACTAAACTGCTTTACGCCAAAGGCTGTGAAATCGAAGGGGATAATAAAGAAGGTTTTGCTGAAGCAATAGCTGTTGCCAATCAAGCAGATATTGTAATTTTAAGTATTGGTGAAAGAAGCGATATGACTGGAGAAGCAAAAAGCCGTAGTAGCCTCCGATTGCCGGGCGTTCAGGAAGAATTAGTAAAAGCAATTCAGGCTACTGGAAAACCAGTTGTTGTTTTAATCAATGCAGGAAGACCCCTTGTATTTAATTATACTGCGGATGCTGTTCCAGCTATTTTATATACTTGGTGGCTCGGTACCGAAGCAGGGAATGCTATTGCAGATGTTTTATTTGGGGATTACAATCCTTCTGGAAAATTGCCAATGTCTTTTCCTAGAGATGAAGGTCAAATTCCTATTTATTACAATCATTTTAATACGGGGAGACCTGCGCCAAATGAAACCGCAACGAATTATGTTTCAGCCTACACGGATTTAAAAAACAGTCCTAAATTCCCTTTTGGATACGGACTTAGTTATACCACTTTTGATTATTCTGACTTGAAATTATCTAAAAATAAAATTAAAAATAATGATGTAATCGAAGTTTATGTAACCATTACAAATTCTGGAAAACAAAGCGGTGAAGAAGTAGTCCAGTTGTATTTGAGAGATAAAGTGGGTTCAGTAGTTCGACCAATAATTGAATTGAAAGACTTTCAGAAAATAAAATTGAATGCTGGAGAAACTAAAACAATAAATTTTAAAATAGATAAAGAAAAACTGTCTTTTTATAATGATGCATTAGAATGGATTACAGAACCTGGAGATTTTGATGTAATGATTGGTTCCTCTTCTTCCGATATTCGTTTGAAAACTTCTTTTGAACTAACTAATTAATTTTAAAATATACAATATGAAATCTATTTTTATATTTTTAATAATGCCTTTTTTGCTTTTGGCACAAGCCCAAAAAGACAGTATTAGAGTGTTTTATTTAGGAGGTCAATCCAATATGGAAGGTTTTGGTTATGTAAAAGGACTGCCTAATTCGTTAAAGAAAAAGTATAGCAATGTTTTTATTTATCATGGCAATCCAGCAAAAGATAATGATAAAAACGGAGGATTAGGAAAGTGGGATTTGCTAGAAGCTGGACACGGTTCTGGATTTTCATCTGACGGAAAGTCTAATACACTTTCCGATAGATTTGGCGTAGAGCTTTCATTGGCTAAAAAACTACAAGAATTATATCCAAATCAAAAACTCGCTTTTATAAAATATGCCAAAAATGGATCTTCTATTGATAGTATTGGCACATCTGGATTTGGTGCTTGGGAGCCTAGTTTTAAGGGGGGAAAGGGAATAAATCAATACGATTATTTTCTTAAAACAGTCAATAATGCCATGGCTGTCAAAGATATTAATGGTGATGGAATTGAGGATGTTTTGATTCCAAGCGGTATTATTTGGATGCAAGGAGAAAGCGATGCAGATAAGACGGAGCAAATTGCAAATCAATATTATTTAAACCTAAAACGATTGATGGAGCTAATGCGAGCCGCTTTTAGAAATAATGATTTGCCTGTTATAATCGGAAAAATTTCAGACTCTGGGAATGATACAGATGGGAAAATATGGGGTTTTGGCGAATTGGTTCAGTATAGTCAAGAAAAATTTGTAGCAACAGAAACCAATGCAGCAATTGTAAGGACTACTAATGCCTATAAATATACCGATAAATATCATTATGATAATGACGGATATATTGATTTAGGGTTACAATTTGCAAATACAATTTTTCTTTTGAATAATAAAAAAACACAATAAACCGAAAAAAAGAAAGGGATTGAAATTGCAAAGTAAATTTGTTATAGCAGAATAAAGATTTTTAATGTTGTATTGCTAAATCAGAAATTTTTTTTCAAGTCTCATAAAAACAAAAGTCCTTCTGAATGAATGAAAGATGAATTGTTATAAAAAAAGGTTTGTATTACAGATTTGTTGGATTTAAAATTTTAAATAAAAATAAAAGCACAGTTATCTTTAAATCAATTATTTAGAATTATTTGACTTAAAAAAAAGTAAGATTAAAAGCCTATAATTCGAAAGTAAATTAACACTTTATAATTCTAAATGAATATATTTGATGTGTTTTTTAATTATGCTAACAATGTTTGTAAGGAAGGATGTGCATAAAAAAAAAGTATTGACTCTTATCTGTTTTCCTAATGAACTTGTAGTATTAAATTAGGAAAATAATCTGGATTTAGAGGAAATTTAAAAATTGAGGTTGTCCGTTATGGGCAACCTCATTTAAATTTTGTTTCAATACTTTTTTACCAACAATAATAATTTTTAAAATTCGGTTGTACCACTTTATATTGTTTAAAAAGAAGACTTTATTTTATAGGGGGTCTCTCTTATTATAAAAGAAACAGATTTTATTGTTTCTCAAAAGAAAAATTGCTTTTTTGAGTCTTTAATTATTTTGTTTTCATACTATATTTTAACTTTTAAATTTTTCTATAAATTTTAATCTTTAAAGTAGGAATATTTTTTGGTATTGTGAAGAGCATTAAAACTCATGTGTTATTTTGACGCAATGTACATATTTTTTTCATTAACAAGACATTGGAGTCAAAATTTTCTCGTATTTTTTAATGTTTTTTAATTGAAATAATAAATCTAGGTTTTTGAAAAATTCAGTTGAATTTATTTTGTTTAAAAAAATGAACTAAATTGCGTCATTTAAATACAAAATAATCAACTGAAAACGACAATATGTTAAGAAATACTTTGGCCAATAGGGAAAAATATCAACCAGGCTTGTCGATTGATTGTGTGATTTTTGGGTTTCATGATAATCAACTTAAGGTATTGTTGATAAAAACAAAATACAGCGAACAATGGGCTTTGCCTGGAGGTTTTGTACCTCTTAATGAGGATATTGACCAAGCAGCAGTAAGTGTTTTGCATGGAAGAACGGGATTAAATGGAATTTTTCTCCGACAATTTGCCACTTTTGGTGCCGTAAAAAGAAGTCAAGAATCATTTAATAATAAGGTCATAAAATTTTACGACATCCCTTCAGACGCAGGGAAGTGGTACTCCAGTCGTTTTGTAACTATTGGATATTATGCATTAGTCGATTTTTTGCAGGCCGTTCCGCAAACTGAAGGCAAAAATGAAATTGTAGAATGGATTGATCATAATGCGGTTCCTGACTTAATTTTAGACCATAAAGAGATTTTAGATAAAGCTTTGGAGACACTCAGAATGGAGTTGAACTTAATGCCAGTTGGGTATAATTTGCTTCCTGAAAAATTTACTATACCTGAGCTACAAAGACTTTACGAAACTATTTTAGGAAGAAAACTGGATCGTAGAAACTTCCTCAGAAAAATAACAGCTATTGGAATACTCATAAAGCTAGATGAAAAGAAAAGTAATGTAGCTCATAAAGCACCTAATTTATATAGTTTTGACAAAGAACGTTATGATGCAGTTTTAAAAAGTGGATTGAATCAAGGTTGGTAAATTTCTGTTGATAATGGTATAAAGTTGAAATACAAAATAATAGCTCGATGGGTAATACAAATAAGACTGTTTAAAAAAAACAGTTTTTTATATATTGGTACATTTTTAACTTTCCCTTTATGTTTTGGTTGAATGCATGTTCAGTATTCATTTTTTTTATTATATTTCAAATATTTTTACATTTCAAAATTGAATATAAAATATTTTAAGTTAAATAAAGAAGATTAAGCAAATATTTAAAGAATATGCAGCAGGCCGAAAAGTTATCAAAATTGAATGCTTTCCTAGAAAAAGCAAAAATTAAAGACAAAGACTTTCATTTAAGATTGGGAGCTAATTTTCCAATTATCAGCGATTTATTTCAAAAAATATATTCAGAGAGTACTTATAAAGAGCAAGCTTTTGATATGTTATTAAACTCTTTGGTAACTAATTTTGAAGGACGTTCTGCATTACAAAAAAAGCGGGATATGTCCCGTGTTGCTAATCCAAATTGGTATTCTAGCGAGAAAATAGTTGGGATGATGTTGTATGTTGATCTTTTTAATATCGATTTCAACGGCCTAAAAGAAAAAATTCCGTATCTATTAGACTTAGGAATTAATACGGTTCATTTAATGCCTTTTTTAGATGTGCCTGAATTTGAAAATGATGGGGGTTATGCGGTAAGGAATTATCGAGAAGTGAATCCTAAATTTGGAACCATGAACGATTTTGAAGCTTTAGTAAAAGAGTTTCAAAAAAACGATATGAATTTGGTCATGGATTTTGTTTTAAATCACTGTGCAGACCAGCATGAATGGGCAGTTGAAGGTAGAAAAGGACATCCTAAATACAAGGATTTTTTCTATTTTTTTCCAGATAGAACTTTGCCAAATGAATATGAGAAAACAATGATGGAAATTTTCCCTGATACCTCTCCTGGAAATTTCACGTATTTGCCTGAGAACAATCAGTGGGTAATGACATTGTTTTATGGATACCAATGGGATTTGAATTATAAAAATCCTATGGTTTTGATTGAAATGATTGATACCATGTTATTTTGGTCTAATAAAGGAATCGATATTTTTCGTTTTGATGCTGTAGCTTTTATGTGGAAAGAAATTGGGAAGTTCAACCAAAATTTACCAGAAGTACACGTCATTTTGCAGCTCTTTAAATTATGTGGTCAAGTGGTTGCACCAGGAGTTGCTTACATTGCCGAAGCTATTGTAGCTCCCGATGAAATCATAAAATATTTTGGACAAGGACTTTCGCAAGGCGATGAATGTGATATTGCTTACAATGCTAATTTTATGGCATTGAGTTGGGAAGCTTTAGCAACACGAAATACAAATTTGCTCAAAAAATCAATGAGTGCCGTTCCTAACAAACCAAGAAACACAACTTGGATTAACTATGCACGCTGTCACGATGATATTGGATTGGGATTTGATGATAACTTGGTGACAGAACTAGGATTGAATAGTTTGCAACATCGTTTGTATATTTTAAAACATTATTGTGATGGGTTTAATGGTAGTTTTGCACTCGGCCATCGCTTTATGATTGAACATCAAACAGGGAATGCACGTATTTCAGGCTCAATGGCAGCTTTATGTGGTTTTGAAAAAGCATGGAAAGAAAACAATGAAAGAGAACTTCAGATGGCTATAAAGCGCATCAATTTACAGCATGCCATTATTCTTTCTTTAGGAGGTTTACCAATGATTTATAGCGGTGATGAGGTCGCTATGTTCAATAATTATGATTACCTAAAAGACGAAAGTAAAAAATACGATAACCGCTGGCTTCATCGTTCTAAAATGGATTGGAACATAGTGAATAATACGGAAATCTCTTTGTCAGCACAAAATCAGGTGTATAAACAATTAAAAAAATTAATTGCGATTCGCAAACAAATTCCCGCTTTTGCGGATAATAACGACCTAGAATATATCGATTATGAAAACACCCATTTGTTAGTGTTCAAAAAAACTGATGGCAAAGAAGAGATCTATATAATTGCTAATTTTTCTGAATTTGATACTGTTTTTGAAAGCAGTTTATTCGGTGTTCTTGAAGAAGAAAAGATGCACAACTTAATAACAGAAAGTCCGATACCCATTAGCGAAAAAAACTTTATAAGTGCTTATGATATTTTATGGCTTAGAAAATAATTTATATACAAAAAATAAAATCAGTTTTTATGGATGATATTGCTAAAAATACTACTGTTGCAACAAAGAAACAAGATGTTCCAATTCGTCACTCCGTTATTTTTACTTTCAAAGACGGAATGACTGCAATTGAAAAACAAATTTTTTTCGATGCAGTCACAAAGTTAAAGACCATTCAGGGTGTTGAAAAATTTGAAATTCTAAAACAAGTCAGTGTCAAAAATAATTTTGATTATGGAATAGTAATGGAGTTCAAAAACAATGAAACGTATCAATATTACAACAACCATCCTGAGCATGTTGCTTTTGTTCAAAATATCTGGTTGAAAGAAGTAAAAGATTTTTTAGAAATTGATTATGAACCGATCTAGTATTAAGAAATAGAAGTAAATCTGCAAAAGACTCCATTATTTCAATGGAGTCTTTTGTGATCTATACAGAACTGTTTGTACAGTACTTTAGAAATGATTTGCAAAAAAAGCAATGAAATAGTGCAGAAAAATCCTTTCAATTTCAATTTGAAAAAGTAGTTTTGTGCTGCTCCTTTTTTGTTTTAAAGGGCAATAACTACCACAACTAGCAAAACGCTAAAATATAATTTTTTCAGAATAAATAAGCATCGAGTAAAGAAAATAAAAAATATAATTCGCTGTTAATTAAGTGCTTAAATTGAATTTTTAAAATGGGTATAAGGATTAAGTTAAATAAATCAGGAATTAAAAAAAGTGGAAAATAAAGAAGCATGCTGGACTATTTGTACGGAATGTCAGGGACGTGGCAAAAAAAGTCGTGGACTCAGTAAGAAAGTACGTCTCCGCTATCAGACAGCATTCGATCAATTTGAAAAAACGAAAGGGGAAAGCATAGCTCCAGTTGTACCCAAGGGACACTTGTATTCTTGCATGAATTGTAAAGGCTCTGGGTTACTTTCCTCTGATATCCATCCAATTGCAGATAACGAAAACTACCCACATATAGCTATTATTGGTGGCGGTATTGGTGGAGTAGCTTTAGCCGTTGCTTGTTTGCACCGCGGAATCCCTTTTACACTTTATGAACGCGATAACCACTTTGATGCTCGGTCTCAAGGGTATGGACTCACTCTTCAACAAGCAAGTAAAGCAATCGAAGGATTGGGTATTTTATCATTAGTTAATGGGGTGATTTCAACTAAACATGTGGTGCATACAACAGATGGAAAAAAGATTGGGGAGTGGGGAGTCAGAAAGTGGGTACAAGCAGATATAAAAACACCTTCGAAACGCTCCAATATACATATTGCTCGGCAATCTTTGCGTTTGGCATTACTAGAACAACTAGGGGGAAATCATGCAGTACAATGGGGACACCAATTAGTCGATTATAAGACATCTGATGCTGAAGGTGTCGCTCTAAACTTTCAAGTTGATGGAGAGATCAAGAGTACCAAAGCAGATCTTGTGGTTGGAGCCGATGGTATTCGTAGTTCTGTGCGAAATTTGCTGATTGGGGAGGACACAACCCCTTTGCGTTATCTAGGATGTATTGTTATATTGGGTATTTGTTCTTTGAGTGCTCTCGAAGGTTTTACCAATTCTTTACTAGATTCCGCTACAGTATTTCAAACCGCTAACGGCAATGAACGAATCTATATAATGCCTTATACATCAGACGCTGTGATGTGGCAACTTAGTTTTCCAATGCCAGAAAAAGAAGCCAAAGCGTTAAGTGCTCAAGGACCTCAAGCACTCAAGAAAGAAGCCTGTCGCAGAACACAATGGCATGATCCTATTCCTCAGATTTTAATGGCAACCCAAGAAGCTCAGATTTCTGGCTATCCTGTATATGACAGAGAGTTACTCCGTTCAGAATTGTTAGCAAAAGGCGGTCAAGTGACCCTAATCGGAGATGCGGCTCACCCAATGAGTCCGTTCAAAGGGCAAGGAGCAAATCAAGCGCTGTTGGATGCGCTTGCATTGGCTAAAGGAATTCTAAAAGGATGTGGCGCTACATCCCAATGGAGAAAGGTTGGAATAAGGGAATCTGTATTGTCTGAGTTTGAATCAGAAATGTTAGAACGCTCAGCTTCCAAAGTGAAAGATTCTGCAGCAGCTGCACAGTTTTTGCATTCCGAAATTGTGCTTCAGGAGGGTGATGAGCCAAGAGGGCGGCGTCTAAAAAGAAAAGACACATAAGCAACACTTAATTTCTTAGACATTCTTTGTTTTTCTAAAAGTTTTAGAATTCATCCTTGATAAGATTTAGCGGAACTCTAATTTAGAAAACGTCTTGGGTCTCGATTTTCTTCTTATTCAGATTATCTAATCTTTTTGGATAATCCCCAACTTTTGTGCATGATCCAGGAAAATCGAGACCCAAGACGTTTACTAAATTAGAGTTCCGCTAAATCTTATCAAGGATGAATTCTAAA
>CANEXR010000105.1 GCA_947443815.1 Flavobacteriaceae bacterium
AAAGCAGTAAAATTGCTTAATAAAGCATTACTACAACACCATTTTGCTATAAAAAACTGGGATATTCCTGCCGATTATCTTTGTCCTCCAATTCCAGGTCGTGCCGATTATATTCATTATTTAGCCGATTTATTAGCTTCAAGTAATAACGGAATCATTCCCGAAGGCGATACCGTTCAAGGATTAGACACCGGTATTGGCGCCAATTGTATTTATCCAATCATCGGAAATGCCGCTTATGGATGGAGCTTTGTAGGTACTGATATCGATGAAAAAGCACTTCAGAATTGCAAAAAAATAATACAAGATAATCCGCATTTAATGGATGTTATTAGTTTACAATTGCAAACTGAAAGTCGTTTTATTTTTAAAAATATCATTACACCCGAAGATAAATTTTCCTTTACAATTTGCAATCCTCCTTTTCATAATTCAAAAGAAGAAGCTACAAAATCCTCCATTCGAAAAATTAATAATCTAGAAAACACCAGAACCAAAAATCCAGTTTTGAATTTTGGCGGGCAAAATACCGAATTATGGTGTGAAGGTGGAGAATTAGGATTCATTACCCAAATGATTTACGAAAGCGCCAAATATCCTTTGCAATGCCTTTGGTTTACGACTTTAGTTTCCAAAAAAGAAAACCTTTCCAGTTTATACAAAACCCTCAACAAAGTAAATGTCGTGGAAGTAAAAACAATTGATATGGCGCAAGGTCAAAAAATAAGCCGAATTTTAGCTTGGACTTTTTTGAGCGAAGCACAGCAGCGCAACTGGAAATTTGAATAGAAAATAGCTTTTATTACTATTATTTGCCCTAAAAGAATTTGCTTTTTTTAATTTGTGCTATTTTTCATATATTTGAAATACATACAGACGCTTGTCAGACAAGATGCTCGATATAGAGTGGATAAGTCGGATGTGGTTAGTCCTATAATTTTAGCCGAAAAAATCGTAAAATGAACAATTTAATATTTTATAGTTTAGGTTTCTTAATATTACTTCCAATAAGTATTGGATATTATATTGACTACAAAAACGACCCGAAAGAATTCAAATTATCATTAAAAAACTTTTGGAATAAACGTTCATCTAAAGCTTTATTGTTATTAATACTATATTTAAGTTTAGTTAAAATTTATGAACATACCATTCCTTTAAATAAAAACTATGGAATTGAATTTAATTTGACAAGAAAAAAACTTGGAATTCCTTTGATTGGCGAAAATTGGAAAATAGACAAATCTCAATCTGAACAGTTTGAAACCTATTGGTGGAAACCCGAACCAAGAAATGGGCATTTTAAAAAAGTAATTGAATACGGAATTTTAAAAGCAAAAACCGAAACTGACTTTTACCAAAACAAAAAACAACTTAGAACTTTTGCCTGGTCAGTCTTTAATTTTGAAAACGAAACTTTTGAATACTATATCGAAAAACCAAATCAAGAAATAATTTCGGTTACTGAAAAAGGAAATTTAAAGTGGGAGAAACCGACAATTATAACAAAAATTAATAAAAGCGAATTCGAAAAATATAAAACTGAATAAAAATAAGCCTGTTAACAACTACAACTGATTTAGGCAATTGGCTTAATGAAAAGTTAGTTCAGTATTTAGATGATTTATCAAATCCAAAAATAGAGTTTAATTTAGTCTCAAACCCACTTTAGTGCCAGAATGTCACCAAAAATTATGAAAAAATCATACTTAATATCATTTATTTTTCTACTATCCGTTTCTGCTTTCTCTCAGATTGACTTGTCAGTTCGTATTAAAAGAATTCAATCAGAAAATGACATTACATTTGTTGTTGACACGTTAAAAATATATAAAGACAACCTGCTTTTTAAAAATATTCCTTATCCTGATTCATTTGCCTTATATGAAAATGTCCCAAATGCTGATTATAAGTTTTGTTTCAATAATATTTTTGGAGAAAAAATAGAAAGAACAATAACTCTGACTGAAAACAATAATATGCTTGGTGGACAAAAAATCAATCTCTATATTGATCAATTACAAAATCCAAATCCAAAAAAACTATTTATCAAAAATCTAAAAGATAATGAAACGTTGCTAATTAAACTTAAATTATCTGGATGCTTTAATTCTGGAGTAGACTCCATAAAAATTTATAAAAAAAACAATAAATTTCTTCTAAAATATAAAAGAAAAAACCGAAAGTTGAAAACAAGTGACATTGAAGCGATAGAAATGTATGAAAACGAATTAAGAAACCTTCCTAAAGTTAACTTTGTAAGTACTGCTAATGGATTCAACGAAATAATTTTAAATGAAGAAAAATTTTCATATTCAGAGCCCTCTTTTTTTTGGGGAGGCTTTGAAATATTGAAAAAAAAACTAAAACTAAAATAACTGGCACTAACATCTTCAACGGAGTTTATACTCTCAAAAATAAGTTTACAAAGCAAAAACAACTTTAACTATTAAAATATAAAAAAATGGCAAAACAAATTTTCATCAATTTAGCAGTAGAAGACCTTCAGAAATCATTGGCTTTCTATACAGCATTAGGTTTTACTAACAATCCTCAATTTTCTGATGACGCAGGAAAATGTATGGTGTGGTGTGAGAACATTTTTGTGATGCTATTAACCCACGAAAAATTCAAACAATTTGCTACCAAACCAATAGCCGATACAAAATCAAATGTAGCAGCCCTTTTTTCATTATCATTAGACAGTGTAGACGAAGTGAATAGCACTATGACAAATGGACTCAATGCAGGAGGAATAGAACCAACCGAAATGAAAGATTATGGTTTCATGCAACAGCGAACTATTGAAGATTTTGACGGACACACTTGGGAAATTTTCTATATGGATATTTCAAAATTCCCAACCGAAAAACAAGCTGAATAATAACTGCAAATCACCAAATAGTGAAACCTCAGATTACTCAGATATACAATAAATACATCCCTTTAGATAAAGTAGCAATTATTGCTATGCCTACTCCAATCAACCTTAGACAGAACGACTTTTAATAACATGAAATTTAAAATGAATATCAGAAGAGCAGATGTGCTAAAAGATTACGACAAAGTTTGGGATATTTTTACAAATGTTATTTCAACAGGCGATACTTATGTATTTGACCCAAAAACGCCTAAAGAGTCGTTGCATAAAAATTGGTTTGCTGACTATATGGACACTTTTGTTGCTATTGATGAAAATGAAGAAATTTTAGGAACTTATATTATCAAACCGAATCAAATTGACTTGGGGAACCACATTGCAAATTGCAGCTATATGGTAAATCCAAAATACCACGGACATGGTACAGGAAAATTACTTTGTGAACACTCAATAAAATTTGCTAAAGATAAAGGATATTTAGGAATACAATTCAATATTGTAGTTAGCACAAATGAAAGTGCTGTAAAGTTATGGCAGAAATTTGGGTTTGCAATAATTGGAACAACACCCAAAGCTTTTAGACACAAAACATTGGGACTTGTTGATACTTTCATAATGTATAAAGAACTGACTGCAAATAAATAAACACCAAAACAAGCGAAGCCTCCCAACTTTGTACCCATACTCAATTCAACTAATCAGTCCAGACAAGATATGATAGCAATAGAAGTCGCAAATCAAAATACTTATGCCTTTTAAATATAAAAAAACTATATTTAATATGAATATTGGTTTGTTATTCGGATTCAAGAAATTGAATTTCAATATATTAAACATTATATATTCCTTTTTTTACTTCAAATAAATACAACCGATAGATTTAAATCTAAAAATCTTTTCAACAAATAGTGAATCTCAAAAATTAAATCAAAATTAAATTTTACATTTGCCTTTTCAACAAAAACAAAGATTATGGTTTATAAATTTAGAGTAATTCTAGACGCAGAAGAAGATGTTTTTAGAGACATCGCAATACTTGAAGATGATACTTTAGAAGACTTGCACAATGCCATCTTTAATTCGTTTGGTTTTGACGGAATGGAAGTAGCTTCGTTCTATACTTGTGATGAGACTTGGAATCAAGAAGATGAAATTTCACTTTTTGACACTGGAGATATTCCTGGCGAACAGCGAATTATGAGTGATTATCCATTATCTGATATTTTAGATAAAGAAAACACCAAGATTATCTATGTTTATGATTTTATCAATATGTGGACTTTTCTAGTAGAACTAGCAGCAATCGAAGAGCAAACTGTTGGGAATATTTATCCCGAAACTATTTTTGCTCATGGCGAAATGCCAGAAGAAGCAATGGAAAAAAACTTTGAAGCCGATATGCACGATGATATTTATGGCGAATTTGAAGATGATTTAGACGAAGATGATCTAGACATGTTTGAAGGTGACGATAGCTTTGAAGATTTTGGGTTTGAAGAAAATTGGAATTAGAAAATTAAAAAACTAAAAATCAAGAGCCAAGATAAAAGACTTCAAAATTGTCTTTTATCTTGGCTCTCCTATCTAAAATATAAAATATACAAATGATCAACTTATTCAACACGCACATCGAAACGCTTTCCATACATCGCGTTGGAAATAAAAGTCGCAATGAAGCTATATTCCTATCGGAGCAACCATTTAATTTGAATGATGAGATCGTACCGCTTATGAAAGAATTTTTTCTAAAACCCTTTCGGGAAAAAGAGGAAAACTATTTTCAATTTGCGCATGAGGTAGATTTAGATTACAATGACATGTTTACATTTGCTTCTCAAATATTTGACAAACCAGAAAGTTTACATGAAGTTTCAAAGCAAATTACCAAACATTTATTTGAACAATCCAATCATCCACATATTAAAAACGGAGAGGTTTACATTACGTATTTGACCAATGTAAATATTGACAACAATGTGGTAGATGCAATCGGGATTTTCAAAAGTGAAATTCAAGCTGACTTTTTACAATTTGAAGAAAAAGAAACACACCTAGAAATGATTTTGCAACAAGGGGTAAGTTTAAACAAATTAGACAAAGGCTGTTTGATTTTTAATTATAAAAAAGAAGAAGGATACAAAATTCTAACGGTAGATAGCAATCGTTATGATGCCAGATATTGGCTAGAGCATTTTTTATCCGTAGATGCTTTTGAAGATGAAAATTTCATTACCAAAAAATATCTAAAATTCTGTCAAAACTTTGCCAAAGATGTTGTTTTTCCTGCCGAAGACAAAAAAGAAGAGGTAATGTTTATGAACCGATCTGTGAATTATTTTGCTAAAAACGATCAATTTGAAGAAACCAATTTTTTGAACGAAGTCTTGGATAATCCAGATTTGATTCCAGAATTCAAAAATTACAAAATAGATAAAGGTGAAAAATATAGTATTGAAGATGTAACTTCATTTCCAATAGCAAATGCCGCAGTATCTGATGCCAGAAAATCAATTAAAAATGTTATCAATTTAGACACCCATATTCAAATTAAAATGGACTTTATCAATCCCGAAAGTGCAGAGAAATTTGTAGAAAAAGGTTGGGACGAAGAAAAACAAATGTATTACTACTTAGTCTATTTCAATAAAGAAGAAAAAAGTTAGTATTTTTTAACAATCATTTAAAACCTCAATTAAAAATTGAGGTTTTTTTGTTTAATGTAAATAATAATAAAAAAAATATTTAAATTATTTTATAAGATTAATAGCATATATTTTGATATTTAATGTATTATGTCGATTTTATTTTACTTTTTAGCGATAACTTATTATATTTAATATCGAATACTCTTAGTAACTAGAATTATGAATCCTATTGCTATTAAAGAAAAATTACTAACAAAAAAATTGCTTTGTACTGTATTTGGTCATCGGTTTATAACTTCTAGAAATGTAACTCCTCATTTCAAAGAATACAAATGTACCGTTTGTCAGTTGGAATTAACTAATGACGAAAAAGGTCAAGTAACATTTCTTACACCAGAGCTCAGAGAAATAAACGAAACATTAATTGGTTTTTATAAAAAAAGACCTCATTCAATATAAATTAATAAAAAAAAGTTCATTACCCTTTTTAGCCCTTTTAACTTAACCTCTAATACCTACCAAAATGATTTTACTCTTAATAATTCAATCTTTCCTATTGTTCAGACAAAAAAATAAATTAAAAAAAAATACTCCAAACATTGCATTAAACTTTATTAAAAATCATAGCGATATAAAGTATTAATTGTTTTATGATGGTTTCAAAATAGCTTTTTGTCACAGTAAATCATAAATTATAAGAACTCAAAAGTCCCTGACTATATACAGTTAGGATGTTTTTTGTTATTTAATAAATTTAAAATCTTATAGAAGCTATTGATTTGATTTATTCGTAAATTTGTTTTCCAACAAAGTAAAAAAATGAATCATAATTTTTTTAAAGACAGTCCATTCAAAACCCAAATTTCGTTTCATAAACTTATTGAAAGCTTTGAAGAAATTGCAGCGACAAATGTTGATTATCGTTCCAATTATGCCAAAGCGCTATTGCAAGAAATAGCCCCTTTTCCTGAGTTCAAAACTGGAATTGAAGACTTGAATTTAATTTTAAAAAATGAAATCTTAATTAAACACCTTCTTGCCGACTTGTTTCCAACTGCTTTAACACATAATGAAATTAAAGCTGTCACAATACCTTTTCAAAATTTCACCTTTAATTATACCGAAAGATTCAAAAAAATAGTTGCTGATGCTGGAATTGCTTTTGATATAAGCATCCGAGATTTTGATGAACATCAATTCTATATCATGAGTTGCATGATGATTTTAAATGGGTTTTATGGTCAAAAAATTGATTTCAATAAACCTTTATTCTATGACATCCCAAACGCAGAAGGAATAAAGAATCAATATCGGATTTTATACAATGCCGATTTTATCGAAATTATTCCAACCACAATAGCACCTGAATTAAGTCAAGATGATATTGACTTATTAATGGACAATTATGACAATATCGATTTATGGAGAGCTAAATTCCCCGTTGAAAGTTGGATTTTAAAAGGCTTTGGAATTGTATCGCTTTATGACGCAACCACAGAAAGTTCCATTTCTAAATTAAAGAGTAATCTCTTAAAACCTGAGCAAGAACAGGTAACATTAAATGAAAATTTCGAAGCTATTTTTAGATCCATTTTTAAAATAGCTGATTTACGAATTGGCTTAATCATTCATGACAAAGCAGAAAATAAGTTTATAAAACCGAGTTTTAATGACCAGAATTTAGGTAGTTTTCTTACTCCTATTGACAATGAAGTGGACTGCAAAAATCCTATTTTAGGTTGCTCCTTAGAAAATTTATTGGAAAACAAAAAAGCAATAACCATTTCAAATGTTGAAAAATTTGCTCTTTTACCAGAAAACGAAAAGTTAGGCGCTCACTTGTTACAACAAAACATCCACAGTTGCATCTTTGCACCAATTATAAAAAACGACATTCTTTTAGGCATAGTAGAACTTGTATCAGCAAGCAAAAGAGAACTTAACAGTATCAATGCAGGAAAACTTGATCTGATTTTACCTTATTTAGTAGACACTGCAGAACGTTATAATACCGATAAAAGACATCAAATTGAAGCTATTATTCAAAGAGAATATACCGCAATTCATTCGAGTGTATACTGGAAATTCCGTCGAGAAGCGCTAAAATATGTTCAGATAAACAATCAAAACAAAGACTATATATTCAAGGAAATTGTATTCAAAGAAGTGTATCCCTTGTATGGACAAATTGATATTAAAGGTTCATCAACCCATCGAAATGAAACTGTCAAAGAAGATTTGAAAAACCAATTGAATCAATTGTTAGAAATATTAGAAAATCAAAACTCAAATACCAATCTGGTTTTATTGGAGCAACGCAAATTTGAATTGCAATCCCTCAGCAAGCAACTAGAATCGCCTTTGAAAGCAGATACGGAACAACAAATTCAACTTTATATTGAAAATGAAATTCATCCCATTCTAAAGAATACAAAAACTGATTTTGTTGGGCAAGAATTAGAAAAAGGCTATTTTGAAAGTCTCGATGAAAAATCAGGGCTTTTTTATCAATCCAGAAAAAAATTTGATAATGCTATGTCCATTATCAATAAAAAATTAGCAAGCGTTCTTGATAAAAAACAAATTGAAGCTCAGAAAATATATCCCCATTATTATGAGCGGTTCAAAACTGATGGCGTTGAACACAATTTATATATTGGAGCTTCGATTGTACCAAACCAAGATTTTGACAATTTATACCTGCATAATTTAAGATTATGGCAACTCCAAACTTTATGCGAAATGGAGCTCGAACACCATCAACTCAAGTCATCTTTGCCTTATGAACTTGATGTAACTTCTTTGATTTTGGTATTTAGTTCTCCTATTTCAATTCGTTTTAGAATGGATGAAAAGCGTTTTGATGTAGATGGTACTTACAATGCGCGATATGAAGTAGTCAAAAAACGTATTGACAAAGCAAATATAAAAGGCACAAAAGATAGAATTACCGAAAAAGAAAAAATAACAATTGTCTATTCTCACAACAATGAAGAAACTGAATATTTGAAATACATTCAATTCTTACAATTCAAAAAAATCTTAGCTCCCACTATTGAGCAATTTGAAGTAGAGGAATTACAAGGCGTTTCGGGTTTAAGAGCCATTCGGGTTAAAGTGATTAATAACCCAATAGTGGAGCCCGCTAAAAACTATTCTTACCAAGATTTACTGGACGAAATTAACTAAGAACCTATCATTTTGAAAGCAATTATAAAAGCCAAAACAGAAATAAGAATTCCGGTCATAAACAAATTATAAGCAATTCGTAACAATCGGTATTTTTTTTCAAGT
>CANEXR010000106.1 GCA_947443815.1 Flavobacteriaceae bacterium
TAATAATCTATTAAAAAAATGAAGCTAAACTTAATGTGCAGTTTTTATTTACATATCCACCTTTCCAGAATTATCGACTTACTAGTTGGGGTTACTTTACTATTATCTTTAGCCATCCACAAAAACCATCAAAAAACAAATGAAAAATAAAAAAGCAAATGAAAGTTTAATGGTAAGTGATATTGAAAATCAAACAGCAATAAAGCCTACAATAACCTCTAAAAATAAATGGTTGTACCCTACTGATGGATTTGGAATACTAGAAAAAGGCGTGGAGTTTGAGTCAAAAACGTATATGTACGATAAAAAAGAAAATGACAACAATGATTTCACTATCATTTAAAGATATTTTTTTCTTCTAACTACCTTAAAAGCCATTTGACTTGATTACAATTAAACAATCTCATTTTTTAAATGTAAATATCGCATATCGCAATATGCAATATTATTTTATAAAATATTGTAAAATAATACAATATGTAGTAATATTGCATATCGCAATATGAAATAGTGTAAAATTATGACAGCATCAAATTACAATATGAAGCCTCAAGATATTTTGGTTTTATTAAAAATTATAGGATTAGAGAGTAAGGTATGGCAACAACTTACATTAGCACAAGAATTAAACATGAGTCAGTCCGAAATTAGTCAATCCTTGCAACGTTCCAAATATGCACAGCTACTCGATTTTTCGGGTAAAAAAGTGAATAAAATGGCATTTTATGAGTTTTTAATACACGGCATAAGTTATGTATTTCCGCAAAGACCAGCAGCAATGGTACGAGGTATCGCAACTGCACATTCGGCAGCACCAATAAACAAAATGATACAAGCAACAGAAACTTATGTCTGGCCTTATGCCAGAGGAAATACAAGAGGACAGGCTATTATTCCGCTTTATAGTTCCGCTATTGAAGCAAGTTTAAAAGATGCCACTTTATATGAACTCTTGGCAATGGTAGATGTGCTGCGTGTTGGGAGCACTAGAGAAAAAGAAATTGCAAAACTAGAATTAAAAAAAAGAATCTTGAATGAGTAAGTTTGTTGACATTCAATCGCTAATAAATGTTGCGTTAGGTTTGAAGGAATTAAGAGAAAAAGTAGTCTTTGTTGGTGGTGCAGTAATCAATCTTTATAATGATGACTTGGCTTCCGAAGAAATAAGACCAACCGAAGATATTGATATGACTTTAAAATTAGGCAACTACTTTGAATGGACTCAAATAGAAGAACGTCTTGCAGTATTAGAATTTTTTCCTGATCCATTTGGACATGCGATTTGTAGTTATAAATTTAGAGGAATCTCAATAGATATAATGCCTGCGAACAATAGTGCCGTAGGTGATTCCAATAGTTGGTATACTCCAGGATTCAAAGATTTAAAAAAAATTGTGATTGGGAATAATGTAAGTATCCAAATTTTGAGTGCGCCTTATTTTTTGGCTACTAAATTTGAAGCGTTTAGCAACAGAGGTTTTAATGATTACAGAAGTAGCCATGATTTTGAAGATATTGTATTCGTATTAGACAATAGAACAACTATAGTAAATGAAATTTTAAATGCGGACGACCAAGTGAAAAATTATTTAAAAAAAGAAATACTCTTTTTAAAAAATCACAAAAATGCAGATGAAATACTGTCGATGCATATACATCCTTTAATTGTCAAGGAACGATTCAAACTGTTAATGGAAAAGATAAATTTGATAATTGGATAATGACTAAAAAACTCCTGTTTCTACTCTTCTTAACCTCCCAACTATTTTCCCAAACCAAACTCCTTTCTTGGAATTTAGAAAATTTTGGACAATCAAAATCAACTCAAGAAATAGCATTTATTGCCAATACTTTACGGGATTATGACATTATTGCCATTCAAGAAGTAGTGGCGGGCTATGGTGGCGCTCAAGCCGTTGCGCAATTAACAGATGAGCTTAGTCTTAAGGGTGCCAAATGGGACTATGTAGTTAGTGACCCAACCAGCAGCAGCGCTTATAAGACCGAACGCTATGCCTTTATTTGGAAAACCAATCAAGTAAAAAAAATGGGCGACGCATGGCTAGAAAAAAAATACCATTTAGAAATCGACAGAGAGCCTTATTATTGCACTTTTGAATATAAAAAAAAGACCTTTACAGTCGTGAACTTTCATGCGATTACCAAAAGTAAACAACCGGAAACGGAAATTAAATATTTCAAATTTTTACCGGCTGAATACCCTCAATTGCATTTGATTTTTACAGGTGATTTTAATTGTCCACAATCGCATACTGTTTTCAATCCACTGAAAAAAATGGGGTATACTCCTATTTTAATTGGGCAAAAAACCTCGTTAAAACAAGCTTGCAAAAACACTGAATGTCTTGCTTCAGAATTCGACAATATCTTTTACCAACCCTCAAAATTAAAAAAAATTGATGCTGGAAGTATTCCCTTTTATAAAAATTTCAATTCTTTGAAAGAGGCGAGAAAGATATCCGATCATATTCCTATTTGGATTGAATTCACCTTAAATTAAACTTTTAACCAAACCAAAAAAAGGTTTTGATTAGGTTTTCATTTTTTTCTTTCTGGCAGCGGGAAAAAGTACGTTATTTAAAATGAGACGGTATCCTGGAGAATTGGGATGTAAATCCAAAACTGTAGCTGGATCACCAACCTGATGCTGAAAATCCTCTGGATCATGACCAGAATAGAAAGTAAACATTCCTTTTCCTTTTTCACCATGAATGTATCGGGCCTCGCCATTAAGTTCACAACTGCCCATAATCAACACATTCGATTTTAGAAGTGTCGCATCAAATGCGGTGGTTTGTCCCATAAAACCTTTTACCAATTGTGTATGATTTTGACATAGCATACTGGGAATTGGATCCCATTTTGCAGAAAATTCCATCAGTGTAAAATAATCTTTCTCCATTGGAATTTTTCGCTTTAATGTCATGTCAATATCCGAAAACTCATATTGTTCAGGTCTTCTTTCTAAAATAAAATCTTTAAAAGCAAAAGTATTACCATACTCCATTTTAGATTGATAATTAGGGTCGCTGCCATCTCCATCAAACATAGGCTCACAAATATCAACCCCATCAGCTGCCAAGGCGATATCAAAACTATCTGTCGCAGAACACATCGCGAACATGAATCCTCCTCCTATAACAAAATCTCTTATTTTTTTGGCAACGGCCCCTTTTTCTTGAGACACCTTGGTATATCCTAATTGAGTGGCTAAGGTTTCGGCCGCTTTTTTCTGCTCGATATACCAAGGTGCATTTTTATAAGCGCCATAAAATTTTCCATATTGTCCTGTAAAATCCTCATGATGCAAATGCAACCAATCGTACAGCAGCAATTGATCCGACAAGACCTCTTCATCATAAATAGGAGTAAAAGGAATTTCTGCATACGTCAATACCAAAGTCACTGCATCGTCCCAAGGTTGCTTTCCTTTGGGTGTATAAACCGCAATTTTAGGTGCTTTTTCTAAAACAACAGATTCCATATTTTGTGATGGGCTCGAAATTTCGTTTAAGATTGCTATTTGTTCTGCATCGGAAAGGACTTCGAAACTTACCCCTCTAATTTGGCATTCTTTTCTTATTTCTGTGGCATCTGGCAGCAAAAAAGAACCTCCACGATAGTTGAGCAGCCAACTTGCTTTGTAATTTTTATCCAAACACCAATAGGTAATTCCGTAAGCTTTCAGATGATTTTGTTGTGATGTTTCATCCATTGGCAACAAAATAAAAGAGGCTTTTGCTGCTGATGCCAAAAGTAAAATAAAAATATATAGGTATCGTTTCAACATCATTTTTGCTTTTTATACTTCAAAGATAAAAAGGAAGACAATCAAATTGCTAAAAATTAACTTTTAAATCCAATAAAAAGTCAGACAATTATAAAAAACAGGAAAAACACATATAGCAATTTGTTAAAATATAAAATAAAAACAAACAGATGCATACAACCAAAAAAATAATCCTTTTGGCAAAATGAATTTTATAAAAAAATTTAAGCAGGGTTTACTGAATTTTATATAAATCAAAAAAAGATATTTTCATTTAAAATAATCTTTTTTGTACTCATTACAAATCCATTTGAACTTATTCAAACGATGCAATACTATATAAAAAAACACGAATCCTAATAGATTCGTGTTATATATTGGTTTTTAAACAATATTTACTAATTCCTTTCACTATTAAAAAGGAACATCACTATCGTCATCATCATTATTGAAATTACTTCCAAAAGCCTCATTAGCAGATGGCAATTGTTTGGTAATAAAAGAATTTTCATCATGATTCATACTTGAAGGTAAATCATCATAATTACTACTATAATCATCTAAGTTATCAAATTTACCAAGGTGACCTATGAATTTTAATCGAACGTTTTCTATACTACCGTTTCGGTGCTTGGCAATCATAATTTCGGCTTGACCTGCTGTTGGCGAAGCTTCATCATCATCCCATTCATCAATTTTATAATATTCAGGACGATATAAAAAAGAAACAATATCTGCATCTTGCTCAATTGCACCCGATTCACGAAGGTCGGAAAGTAAAGGTCGTTTACTAGAACCACGGGTTTCAACCGCACGTGATAACTGTGAAAGGGCAATTACAGGAACGTTCAATTCCTTGGCTAAAGCTTTTAAATTACGCGAAATGGTAGATATTTCCTGCTCTCTATTTCCACCTCCTTTACCGTTTCCGCCTGCAGTCATCAATTGCAAATAATCGACAATGATGATTTTGATACCGTGTTGCGAAACCAAACGCCTGGACTTAGCACGCAAATCAAAAATAGAAAGTGACGGAGTATCATCAATGAACAATGGGGCTTTTTCTAAATTTTTCACTTTAGTACTCAACATAGTCCATTCATGAGGCTCTAATTTACCTGTACGCAATTTCTCTGAAGACAAGCCGGTTTCAGACGAAATCAAACGAGTAATCAATTGTACAGATGCCATTTCTAAAGAGAATAAAGCTACTGGATGACCATAATCAATAGCAATATTTCTGGCCATAGAAAGTACGAACGCTGTTTTTCCCATCGCAGGTCTTGCAGCTATGATAATTAAATCACTAGGTTGCCAACCAGAAGTAAGCTTGTCTAAATTTGTAAAACCAGTCTCTACCCCACTCAAACCTTCTTGCTTACTAATTTCCTCAATTCTTTTTTTAGCTTGCGAAACTAAACTTTGAGCCGTTTCTGAGCTTCTTTTAATATTACCTTGAGTTACTTCGTATAGTTTCGATTCAGCTTTGTCTAATAGATCAAAAACATCGGTAGTTTCATCATAAGAGTCTTCGATAATTTCAGTGGAAATCCGAATTAAACTGCGCTGAATGAATTTTTGCAGAATGATTCTGGAATGGAATTCAATGTGGGCAGAAGAGGAAATCTTCTGTGTCAGTTGAATTAAGTAAAAATCGCCTCCAGCAAGCTCTAATTTTCCATTTTTTTTGAGTTGCGCCGAAACGGTTAATAAGTCGATAGGCTGTGTATCTGTAAAAAGCTGAACGATAGCTTCAAAAATATATTTATGGGATTCTTTATAAAAAGCATCAGCTTGCAAAATGTCAATTACATCATCTACTCCTTTTTTATCAATCATCATCGCACCAAGTACAGCCTCTTCTAGTTCTAACACTTGAGGTTGAAGTTTGCCTTTTTCTAGGTTTATGATAGTTGTTTTATCTACCTTAATTGGGTTTATGTTTCTGAAATTTTCCATGAAGCGAAAGTAACAAAAATTAAAAAAAAACAACTGTTGAGTTATTACAAATAATTGTTCATAACTAACTATTTTTTGTTTATAACCAAAAAAAAATCCGAAACCACGTGGCTTCGGATTTTATATATTTTTGTAAGATATTACTCTTTAAAATCACCCATTTTACAGTATTTCTCCATCCTTTGGTCAACTAATTCTGATGTTGATAAGTCTTTCAATTCATTAAACCCTTTCATGATATATTGCTCTACTGTTTTGAATGCAGTAATACGATCAAAATGAGCTCCTCCAAGAGGTTCAGGTATAATATCATCGATTAGTTTTTGCTTTTTCATATCAGTGGAAGTTAGTTTCAAAGCTTCGGCGGCTTGTTCTTTATACTCCCAACTTTTCCACAAAATAGAAGAACAAGATTCTGGTGAAATTACAGAATACCAAGTGTTTTCCATCATATAAACCCGATCTCCAACTCCTATTCCTAAAGCGCCTCCAGAAGCACCTTCGCCAACAATTACTGTAATCACAGGTACTTTAAGGCGAACCATTTCAAAGATATTTCTAGCAATAGCCTCTCCTTGTCCTCTTTCTTCAGCTTCTAAACCAGGATAAGCACCTGGAGTATCAATTAATGTCAATACTGGTATTCCAAACTTTTCAGCCATTTTCATCAAGCGCAAAGCCTTTCTATACCCTTCTGGATTGGCCATACCAAAATTTCGATATTGACGGGTCTTAGTGTTAAAGCCTTTTTGCTGCCCAACAATCATAAAAGATTGTCCATCAATTTTACCCAAACCACCAATCATTGCTTTATCATCTTTAAATCCTCTGTCTCCGTGAAGTTCTAAAAAAGTATCGCCACAAAGGGCTTTTATATGATCTAAAGTATAAGGTCTATTAGGGTGTCTTGACAATTGTACTCGTTGCCAAGCTGTTAAATTTTTGTAAATATGTCTTTTGGTTTCTTCTAACTTTTTGTTGATTTGTTTACAGGTATTAGTAACATCAACATCAGATTCTTTACCAATAACTACACATTTGTCTAACTGTTCTTCTAATTCTTTTATAGGAAGTTCAAAATCTAAATATTCCATAGGATTATTGCGTTATTTATTTTTCTGATTTAGAAATGCAAATATAAAATTTAAAATCGTTTGAGAGGGATTAATTTCTGTTTTAGTACAAAAGTTTATCGTATCAAACTACTTCCTTCCTATTTCAAGACTCTTTTTGATAGTGTTTTATAACCCCATTCAAAATTACTGTAATGACAATTATTAACGCACCAATATAAAATTCAACACTCATCTTTTCTTTGCCTCCAAGAATAAAATAAGCCAAAATAATTCCGTAAACCGGCTCTAAATTAGTGGTTAACATTACTGTATAAGGAGAAAGTTTCCGCATCACTTTTACCGAAGCAGTAAAAGCATACGCCGTACAAACCGATGCTAAAATCAAGATTAAAACCCAATTATTAAATGTTAGAACAAAGAAATCAAGGGTGAATTTTTGTTGGAATAAAAAGTAAACCGAAATAAAGAAAAACCCAGCCGCAAATTCATAAAAAGCGATTACTGATGGGTCATGTTGTAGAATTAATTTTCCATTCATCAGCGTAAATAAAACACCTAAAACAATCGAAATCAAAGCATAGAGCATCCCGTCTAAATAATTAATTTCGACTTGCATAATAAGCCCTAAACCCGCAATAATAATCAATCCAAAAAAAACTTCGTACCAAAGTACTTTTCTTCCATAAAAAATAGGCTCCAACAAAGAAGCAAAAAAAGCACCTAAAGAAAAAACAGAAAGTGTTATCGATACATTAGAAACATGAATTGCTTTGAAGAAAAAAATCCAATGCAAAGCAATTAGCGCTCCAACAAACACCAATTTGAGTAAAGAACGTAACGAAATTTGGAAAGATTTTTTTTTTAAAAGAATAAAAACAGCTAAAAAAACAGCTGCAAATAGCATTCGATACCAAACCAACGCGTCAGCTGTAATGGTTATTAAAGCACCTAGAATAGCTGTAAATCCCCAAATAAATACAATCAAATGAAGATTTAAATAACTTTTTAAATTATCTTTTTGCATTTCGTAATAAATAAATAGCCAAAATTCCAAAAGCAATATTAGGCAACCAAACAGCTAACATAGCTGGAAAACTCGATTTTTCAGCCATAACTCCAAATATTTTATCAAAAAATACAAAAGCAAAAGCAAGTGCAATTCCAATAGCTAAATTAATTCCCATTCCTCCTCTGCGCTTCATTGACGAAACGGCTACAGCAATAACAGTAAGTATAAATGCCGAAACAGGAATACTGAATTTTTTATATAAAACCACTAAATACACATTGATATTAGAAGAACCACGACTTTTCTCTTTATCAATAAACGCATTCAATTTGCCTAAACTTAAGGTTTCCGCAATATATACAACCGGTGTTAAATCCTCTAAATCAAAATTAAAAACAGCTTCTTTTTTAGGAACTCTTACAATTTTGTCGTCTATTTTACCAACAGTTCTTTTAGTATAATCATACATCGTGTAAGTACTGTCTTTTGGATTCCATTTGATTCTGCTGGCTGTAATTTTATATTCTAATTTTTCATTTTTAAACTTTTCTAATGAAAAATTAAAAGCAGTCTTTGTATCTGTATTGAAACTGTTGACATAGATAAATTCGGAATCGCTTATTTGTCGGTAAACATCGGTATTATCGCCAAGCATTTCTTGCTTTCCACCATTCCTTAAATAGGTGTATCTAAAATTATTAAAAACTTGACTTGAATTAGGAACAATAAAAAAACCCATCAACAGTACAAAAACCGAAATAATAGATGCGCCTATTATAAAAGGTCTCATAAAACGGGTAAACGAAATTCCAGAACTTAATATGGCAATAATCTCTGTATTATTGGCCATTTTTGAAGTAAACCAAATCACCGATAAAAACAAAAACATCGGAAATAAATTATTGGCAAAATACACCGAAAAATGAAAATAATAAATCGCAATTTCAATAAATGGAATTTTATTTTCCA
>CANEXR010000107.1 GCA_947443815.1 Flavobacteriaceae bacterium
CCAATCTTTTAATAGATTGAGATTTAATATTTTTTTACAAGACTACTCCTAAAATCAAGCCTAATTTTCGACTCAAATTCATATCCGTATTAATAATACTTACATCAGCTGCTACCTCTTTTTGAATTTACCAATTCCCTCTTTCAGCCACATTTCATATTCCTTAATTCCAACATAACTTATAGTCGGTTTCACAACATTCAAACTATTGCCTTCTAAATCGGTTAAAACATACAAAGGTTGTGTATTGGTTTTGTATTTAGAAATCATAAAATCCGTCCATTTATCACCAATAGTTTCTATTTCGTCTCCTGAAGCAGTTACAAATTGCTCATCAATTGGTAATTCGCGTTTGTCATCCACATAAAGAGAAATTAAAACCAAATCGTTTTTTAAAATAGGTAAAACACTTTCGTCAGACCAAACATTGTTTTCCATTTTTCTACAATTCACACAAGCATACCCAGTAAAATCCAACATAATTGGCTTCTTAATTGATTTTGCATAAGCTAAGCCCTCTTTATAATCATGAAAAACCATAATCCCATGCGGTCCTAATTCTGCACCCTTAGGCAATCCTTCAGAAGAAATAACACTTCTTGAACCCCCTACTCCAAATGGACTTTCACTGTACTGCGGTGGTGGCGGAAAGGCACTAATCAATTTTAATGGTGCACCCCAAAGTCCTGGTATAAGATAAACAGTAAAAGCTAAAGTAATTAATCCTAAATACAATCTTCCTACAGAAATATGCGGTAAAGGACTATCATGAGGCAATGTTAACTTTCCAAATAAATACAAGGCCAAAGCACCAAAAATAGCAATCCATATCACTAAGAAAACCTCTCTTTCCAGAAAATGCAATTGCAAAACTAAATCTGCATTTGATAAAAATTTAAAAGCAAAAGCCAATTCTAAAAATCCGAGAAAGACTTTTACCGTATTCAACCATCCACCCGATTTTGGCAATGAATTTAACCAACCTGGGAACATGGCAAAAAGCATAAATGGCAAAGCCAAGGCTAATGAAAAACCAAACATTCCAACGATTGGTCCAATAACGCCATTCGTAGCCGCTTCAAATAAAAGAGAACCAACAATAGGACCTGTACATGAAAAAGATACAATTGCCAGCGCTAATGCCATAAATAATATCCCTAAAACCCCACCTCTATCGGCTTGTTGATCAACTTTATTAGCCCAAGAATTAGGCAACATAATTTCAAAACCACCTAAAAATGAGGTTGCAAAAATCACCAATAAAACAAAAAATCCTAAATTAAACCAAACATTTGTAGCCAAAGAATTTAGTGCATCGGCTCCAAAAATCCAAGACACTAAAAAACCAAGTGATACATAAATAACAATAATCGAAATCCCATAAATAATAGCATTTCGAATTCCAGCCGCTTTTGTTTTGCTTTGTTTCGTAAAAAAACTAACCGTCATTGGTATCATAGGGAAAACGCAAGGTGTTAACAATGCTGTAAATCCAAACAAAAAAGCAACAAAAAAAACAGACCACAATCCACGATGAGATTTGGATTCAGCTAGTTTTGTATCCGACTTTACAGCAACCGTTTTTGCTTTCGAATCGGGTTGTGTGTTCACTTTTGTTGAATCGGCTTTAACTGAATCTGCAACAATTACAGCAACAACACTCTTTTGATCTACGGGAATTATAAAAGTAAAGTTTTTCTCTTGGTTGATACATACTTCTTTACAAACCTGATAATTCAAATCAACAGTAACTTTTGTTGTTTTAGGGTTTGTAATTTTTATCTGCTGAATAATCTGTGCGCTTTTTTCAAAAAAAGTTTCATTTACTTCAAAAACATCATTAAAAGCCGTCTTTGTTTTGCTTTCATTTGCTTTGCCTACTAAATCAAAATTTCCTTTTTGATTTTTGAAAATTATTTCCAATGGTAACGGTCCACCATCAGCAGTAAATTGAGAATATAGGTGCCAACCCGTTTCTATACTACCATTAAATATAAGCACATAATTCCCTTCTGATTTTTTTTCAATCTTTGTAGTCCATTTTACAGGATCTAAAATTTGAGCATTTACTTTCGCTAAAGCAAAAAAAACAAGTAGTAAAAAAATAATTTTCTTCATTATTCAAATTGTATTTTAAGTATGTTTTTTGTTGTATTTTCAATTCTAAAACGCTCATCTTGCCTCATCCCAATAACCCATACAATTTGGTTATTCGAACATAAAAGCCAAACGTTTTCTTTTTCAATCAAAGATAATTTTTCATCTTTAAAAAGTTTACTCACTTTCTTAGACTGTCCACTCATTCCAAATGGCTGAAACAAATCCCCTTCGTTCCAATGTCGTAAAACCAATGGAAATTGTAATTTATCCGCATCTACAAAGATAGTCGTATTGGCATCTATGCTAATGTCAGCCACTTTACAAAACGAAAGATTTAAGGGGATATTAATTTTCTGTTGGTCTTCATTAATTAGAAACTCAACCGATTCTTTCACCGAATGCAAAGGACTTAAAATTAAAAAATCTCGGTTTTTTAACAATCTAAAGCCATCCGAAAAAACCTGTTTCCCCGATTGACACTCCACTAAATCATAAATGTCTTCCCAAGCCGTGAATCCAAATTCATGCAACCATTGGTATAAATAGGATTTATAATTAGGCAATTGCATTAATTTTTTTAAATCAAAATGCATTTCTGATTCTTTTTGTCTAACTACTTGCTGATACACCATTATCGAAGCATCTTCTACCAAAGTTTGCGCTTCCTGCAAATAATTTTGTGTTTTTTGAAACGACGAAATAAAATTTTCATTCAATTCTTTTAAAATTGGAATCAGAGTATGGCGGATTTTGTTTCTCAAATATTTATCGGACGCATTACTGCTGTCTTCACGCCATTGCAAGTTTATTTCTTTTGCATATACTTCAATTTCTTGTCTTGTAAATGGCAATAAAGGCCGAATTATTTTATCATTTTGAGCAGGAATTCCCGTCAAGCCCTCTAGGCCCGTGCCTCTACTAAGATTGATTAAAAAAGTTTCCAAATTATCATCTGCATGATGCGCTGTCAGGATATAATCAAAATTTTGGATTTCAAGTTGTTCATAAAACCAGCTATAACGCAATTCTCGTGCAGCAACTTGAGTAGAAAGTTTATAATCTTTTGCGAAAGCAGTTGTATCAAATTGAGTGAAAAAGAAAGGAATAGTATTTTGATTTGAATATTCGCTTACAAAATTTTGATCTCCAAAACTCTCTAAACCACGCAATTGAAAATTACAGTGCAAAACAGCTATTTCATAAGGTAATTGTTGAAACAAATGCAATAAAACCATACTATCTAAACCGCCACTAACCGCTAAAAACAGTTTTTTATCTTCCAAAAACGGAAAATTTTGCAGCATATGATTTTTGAATTTTTCTAACATGTACCAAAAATAAAGATTAAAAAATTAAAATGGAATCTTGAATGCATTAGTTAAAGAATACTTTAACAAAAAAAGCAATTAAACAAAACTATTTAGAACCTGCTTGGCTATTTTTAGCGTTAATAGCGTCCTTAAAAAGGAAATAATTATTCCAAAACTTCCCGCATCGCTTTTGCTTTTAGCAAACATTCTTCATATTCTTTTTCTGGTTCAGATAGTGATGTGATGGCACTTCCTACTGAAAACGAAACATATTGATTTTCTTGATTGTACAAAATACTTCGAATCACAACATTGAAATCAAAATCACCTTCTGGCGTAAAATAACCTATGGCGCCACTGTACAAACCACGTTTGGTTTCTTCTAATTCTTCGATGACTTTCATCACCGAAATTTTTGGTGCTCCCGTCATGCTGCCCATTGGAAATGTTTTTTTTAACACCTCTGCAACAGTATATTGCGGATCTAGTTTTGAAGTTATAGTTGAAATCATTTGATGTACTTGTAAGAACGAATAAATACCACATAATTCTTTTACCTGAACCGATCCTTTCTGTGCAGTTCGTGATAAATCATTTCTAACCAAATCAGTAATCATAATATTTTCAGCGCGTTCTTTTGGATCAGAGGCTAATTTTTCTTTAGATTTTTCATCTTTTTCCAAATTAGAATATCGTTTTGCAGTTCCTTTTATAGGTTGTGAAATTAACAAATCTCCTTCTTTTCGCAAATAACGCTCTGGAGTTGCTGAAAGTAAAAAATGAGTATTGTTTTTAAAAAAAACGGCAAAAGGTGGTTGTGAAATTGCATTGAGTTTTTGGAATTTCTCTACGGGATTAATGACCGCATTTTCGGCAAAAAACTCCATACAAAAATTGGCTTCATAAATAAGCCCACGATGAATGTGCGCTAACATAGCATTCACTTTCAAAATATAATTGGCTCTTGAAATACGTTGTTGAATGGCAATTTTTGAATGCTCCGTATTGATTTTAGAACCTTGTTTCATTATTGCTTCAAAATCTTCCTCGACTTCATCATCACACATCTTGAGATAATGCATCTCGAGTTGGTTTCCTTTCAAAGCAATTATTTTTTTGGGTTGAAAGAAAAACAAATCAGGAAAATTCAATCCATCAAAATTATTGGAATGAAGGTCTTCACTATCGTTTTTTAAATCATAACCTAAATAACCAAAAAGCCAATCTTTAGTCGTTTGCTGGTATTGTTTTAAATCCTCAAAGGCATTGTAATAATCCGTTTTTATCGCTGTAAAAGCATCTACTGCAAGCAAACAATCATAACTAGAATATTCTTGTGGATATTCATTGCTATCCATAAAAATGATTTCTCGAAACTGTTGCGACCACATCAAAAGTTGCTCTTTGATGGCCGTTGGATGCGCTATTTGCTTATAAATGGAAACTCTCAATTACTCTTTATTTTAGAGTTCAAAATTACAATAAAAAAATTCCTTGTAGGAAGGCTACGCAAAAAATTAATGGCACGATTTTTATTACAAAGCAAATAGCCTAACTCTAAAATTGATTTAACTATTGATAGAAAACTACTTATTCGTTTTATAAACAACATTATTTACCCAAGTAATCTTTTATCAACTTTAAAATCAATTTTCTATGCAAACAATTGCAAAATTAGGTGTTATCACCTTTGTGTTTTCAGTACTCTTCTTTTCTTGCAAAAAAAGTGAAGCTTCTGTAGAAGAAATAGCTTCAGCAACTCCAAATCAAGAAAATAACGCCATTTCATCCTCCGCAGCTGTAGAGCAGAAAGGGGAAAATCGAAAATTTATTCGAACTGCGGATATCAAATTCAAAGCGAAAAATGTCACTCAGGCAACTTATGCCATCGAAAATGCCACACGTAATTTTGGCGGATATGTATGCTATACCAATTTGCAAAGTACTGTTTCGGACCAAATTAAAACTAAGATAAGCCAAGATAGTATTATGGAAACCACAACGTTTTCTATAGAAAATAATATGACTATTCGAGTTCCGAACACCAAACTCGATACTTTATTAAAAACCATTTCTAAACAAATTGTTTTTTTAGATTACAGGTTAATAAAAGCTGATGATGTTTCCCTCGAAATACTAAAAAACCAATTCAACCAAAACCGAAAAACAGCACATCAAAACCGATTGGAAAAAGCGATTGCTACCAAAGGAAAAAAGCTAAATGACATCGCAACTGCCGAAAATGAGGTCGCCAATCAGAAAGAACAAAGTGATGCTAGCAAAATAGAAACCATTTCTATGCAAGACCAAGTAAATTTCAGTACCATAAAACTGGAGTTGTATCAAAATGAAGCTGTAAAACAAGAGCGAATAGCCAATAGCAAAGATTTGAATTCCTACCAAACTAATCTTGGAATTGAAATCATCGATGCCTTAAAAAATGGTTGGTATATGCTCAAAGAAATCATTATCTTTTTCTTTAATTTATGGGCATTATTCTTAATTGGCGGTGTTATATTTCTAGTAAGTAAAAAATATTTGCGAAAAAAAAGTGAAAACTGTTAAAAATCAATCGTTTTCGCTTCAAAAAATTAAGTATCTTTATACTATTAAACAAATCATAAAATGGAATTGATCTAGCTATAAAAATCTTTATAGTAACACTATCAAAAACTTCAAAAAGGACTATGTTTTTTTGTGGTATGGATTTAAATAGCTGGCACGGGGAAATTTCCTTAATGGATAAAATGGTATCCTAAAAGAATAATTTTTTATTATGTAAACCATAAAAACTATATATCATGAAAATTGCTACCTTAATTATCCGAACATTAATTGGACTTTTATTACTTTTTGCCTCCATTAGTTATTTTTTTCATTTGATGCCTGAACCGGAAGTTACTGGGAATTTTAAAGCTTTTAATGTTGGTTTAGTGGCCTCAACTTATTTGATGCCTCTTGCAAAAACTATTGAGCTATTATGTGGATTGGCTTTTGTTTCTGGTCGGTATGTAACTTTAGCAAATGTTCTCATTATGCCAATTACGCTAAACATCCTATTCATCAATTATTTCATGGCACCTGAAGGGCTTCCTATTGCAGCTTTATTATTTTTAGGAAATCTATTTTTAATTTATAGATATTGGGATAATTACAAAAGTTTATTTGCAGCATAAAAAAAATGAAATAACAAAAACCCCCATTTCTAAGCTTATTGTGAGCTACTTCCAGAAATGAATACTGTTGATATATGCTAATCTGGATAATCTAAACCATTTGATTAAATAAACAAAAAGCCCACTTTTACAAGCGGGCTTTCGTTTTATAAATCTAGTTAGCATTAAACATGCAATGCTCTATTATCAGTTGCGGCTAAAGCGGCTTCTTTAATTGCTTCGGCAAAAGTAGGATGAGCATGCGACATTCTGGAAATATCTTCGGCTGAGGCTTTGAACTCCATTGCGGTTACTGCTTCTGCAATTAAATCGGCAGTTCTGGCTCCAATCATGTGGACTCCTAAAACTTCATCCGTTTTGGCATCAGCTAAAATTTTCACAAATCCATCTAAATCTCCACTAGCTCTAGCTCTACCTAATGCTTTGAAAGGAAAACTTCCCACTTTATAAGCCGTTCCTGAAGCTTTTAACTGCTCTTCGGTTTGTCCAACAGCGGCTACTTCTGGCCAAGTATATACCACGCCTGGAATCAAATTATAATCAATATGTGGTTTTTGACCTGCAATAATTTCAGCTACCATTGTTCCTTCTTCTTCCGCTTTGTGGGCTAACATGGCACCACGAACAACATCCCCGATGGCGTAGATTGTAGGAACTGAAGTTTGCAAATGATCGTTTACTTCAACTTGTCCCCTGTCCGAGATTTTCACACCTGCTTTATCGGCATTCAATCCATCCGTATAAGGGCGGCGTCCAACAGAAACTAAAGAATAATCGCCTTCTAATGTGATGGTTTCTCCTTTGGTATTTTCGGCTTGAACTACAACAGTAGCTCCGTTTCTTTCTACTGATTTTACTTTGTGTGAAACATAAAATTTCATGCCTTGTTTTTTCAATACTTTTGTCAGTTCTTTAGACAAAGCACCGTCCATTCCTGGAATAATTCTGTCCATGAATTCCACTACAGAAACTTGTGCTCCCAAACGCAAATAAACTTGACCTAACTCAATCCCAATGACACCACCGCCAATAATAACAAGATGTTTGGGTACTTCTTTGAGTGCTAAAGCTTCGGTTGAAGTAATAATTCTTTCTTTATCTATTTTAATAAAAGGCAAAGATGATGGTTTTGAACCAGTAGCAATGATGATGTTTTTAGCTTCAATTGTTTCTGAACTTCCATCGGCTTTGGCTATGGCTACATGAGTGGCATCTACAAAAGAACCTAATCCGTTAAAAACCGTTACTTTATTTTTGTCCATCAAGTAATTGATTCCTCCTGAGGTTTGATCCACAACAGCTTGTTTGCGGGCAATCATCTTTTCGAGATTTACTTTTACTGCACCGGAAAGTTCAATTCCGTGGTCTGCAAAATGTGCGATTTCTGCATAATGATGCGAAGAGGATAATAATGCTTTTGATGGAATACAACCTACATTAAGACAAGTACCACCAAGAGTGCTGTATTTTTCTATAATTGCTGTTTTGAAACCCAGTTGTGCACAACGAATAGCAGATACATATCCGCCTGGTCCGGAACCTATAATGACTACGTCAAATGAACTCATAGTGTATGTTTTATATTTTTAGTGTTGCAAAATTAAGGAATTAAGTTTTGTTTAAAGTTCAAAGTTTAAGGTTTTTTGTTACGAAAATGAGGTTTAAATCATTCTTTTTTAAACTTTACTATCCTTAATTAGGAAAGTATATTTTTTTCTACTAAAATTTAAAAATACAAACTACAAATATATTTATGGTTTTTTCAAAGGACTCCTATGATTATGAAAAATAGAATGGACAATCACATCATTCTCAAATACCTCATAAATAATGCTAAAAGGAAATTTTTTAAGAGACAATTCTCTGTAATAAGGAAGTTTTTTAAAGCAAATAATTCGGGGTTGTTTTTTATTATTTTCAAATAACCTTTTAAATAGTCAAAAAAATATTTTCCTAACCCCTTTTTTTTTGCTTTCATAAAATACAATAGCTTCTTCAATTTCAAATTCGGCTAGCGGCAAAATAATGAGTTTAAAAACCATATTTCGCATTCAGACGTTGCTCCACTTCATCCCAAGAACTCGATTTTGTTTTTTTAGAAAAATATTTTTCTCGTTCTTCAGCTACAACTGTATAATGAGTATTTGGAATAACTGAATTGTTTTCTTCCTTTTTTATAGCGTCAAAA
>CANEXR010000108.1 GCA_947443815.1 Flavobacteriaceae bacterium
GCTCCCAAACATCTTCACGTCCACCAGCGAAACCAAAGGTCTTAAATCCAGACGACTCTAAAGCACAGTTACCTGCAAGAATCATTAAATCTGCCCAAGAAATTTTCTTACCATATTTCTGTTTGATTGGCCATAATAACAAACGAGCTTTGTCAAGGTTTGCATTATCAGGCCAGCTATTTAATGGTGCAAAACGTTGGGTTCCATTTCCCGCTCCACCACGACCATCTGCTATTCTATAAGTACCCGCACTGTGCCAAGCCATACGAATGAATAATCCACAATAACTACCATAATCTGCAGGCCACCAATCTTGAGAAGTAATCATTAATTCATTAATGTCTTTCTTCAACGCATTCAAATCTAAAGACATAAATTCTTTGGCATAATTAAATGTTTCTCCCATCGGGTTCGAAAGTGCAGAGTGTTGACGTAATATATTCAATTTTAACTGATTGGGCCACCAATCACGGTTTGATGTAGCCGTTTTGGCAGAAAACGGACATTTACTCTCTTCGTTGGCATTGTTCTGATTTGTGCTATTTTCCATAATGTACTTATTTTTTTAAAGTAAATTTATCGAAAAATAATCGTGTATGAAATTAATTTTCATAAATAAAATCTATTGTTAGATACAATGTTTCGTGCAATTAATTTATCTAAAAAAGATAAAGCAAATTCTAATTATATTTTTTTAAGTATCGATTTATTCTATAGTTGAATAATAAAATACTCCCTTTATCTATTGTAATTATAGGATTCTAAAGATTAATTTTGCAGAAAATTATAATTAAAATCATACAATTATGTCATTAGTAGGAAAAAAATTCCCAAGCATTGCAGTTGACGCCATTTCAGAAATGGGTGATAATTTAAAAATTAATATCTTTGAAGAGGCCACAAAAAACAACAAAAAAGTGTTATTGTTCTGGTATCCAAAAGATTTCACTTTTGTTTGTCCAACTGAATTGCATGCTTTTCAAACTGCATTACCAGAATTCGAAAAAAGAAATACCATCGTAATTGGAGCCTCATGCGACACCAACGAAGTTCACTTTGCTTGGTTGAACACTGCCAAAAATAATGGCGGAATTGAAGGAGTTACGTATCCAATTCTTGCAGATACAAATAGAAATTTATCAAATATTCTTGGTATTTTAGATATTGAATCCACAAGTTATAGTGAAGAAACGGATTCCGTAATTGTTGAAGGTTCTAATGTAACTTACAGAGCAACCTATTTGATTGATGAAACGGGTAAAATTTTCCACGAAAGTGTAAACGATATGCCTCTTGGAAGAAATGTAAATGAATATTTACGCATGGTTGACGCTTATACACACGTTCAAGAAAAAGGAGAAGTATGTCCTGCAAACTGGGAAGCTGGAAAAGAAGCGATGAGTGCAGACCGAAAAAGTACGGCTGAATACTTAAGCTTAAACTAATTCAAAAAAGATTTTCAGATTTAAAAAGCTAAGGTTTTCTTATCAAATTTTAAAACCTTAGCTATTTGGAATTTAAGGGCTTTTAAACTTTAAAAAATAAAAAATGTTAATAGAATTAAACGAAGATACGCTAGGGAATTTAGTGGCTCAAAACGAAAAAGTGGTGGTTCAATTTTCTGCTTCATGGTGTGGTAATTGTCGCATTATGAAACCTAAATTTAAAAAATTAGCTTCTGAAAATGAATCCATAACTTTTGCACTTGTAGATGCTGAGAATTTTCCAGAATCACGGAAATTAGCTAATGTGAGTAACTTGCCGACTTTTGCCACTTTTGTAAATGGTAAATTAGTAAACGAAACACAAACCAATAAACAAGAAGTTTTAATTGAGTTAGTAAATGAAATTGTCTAATGATTTCTTAGTTTAAAGTTAGATGACTTTACAAGCAAACTTATACTTGAACTTAGAGAATATAAAGCAATAGAAATTCAAAAAACTTTAGCCTTTTAAAACCTATAAACTTAAAAAATGAAATTACCCGTAATCAAACATTTGACACAATTTATTGAAGAAAACGACCAAGATTATATCATAGAAACGATAGAAGTACTTGAGGCCATGACCGAAATATCATCTCTAAAAGACGAAGAATTAGATGTTATAGGTGAGTTGATTTCAAATATGTATGGTGCTTTAGAAGTTAATAAATTAATAAAAGCAGGAACGGATAAAAAAGAAGCCTTAAATGTCTTTATGAAACGGGTTTTGGGTTCAATAGATAAATAAACAACTTGAAATAAAATCTTGAAGTTTATATAAAATAACACGTCTAGAAACTAGCGTGTTTTTTTTATACCCAAAAAACAAACTCTGCTTTTGACCTTCCTTATTTGCGCATTGTTCTAAAATCTTAAAATAATTTTCATACTTTTGAACCTCATTAAAAAAACAACAATTATGGCATCAATAACATTAGGCGGAAATCCAATAAACACTTCAGGAGAATTACCAAAAATTGGCTCTCAATTAGCTGATTTTAAATTAGTAAAAAATGATCTTTCAACTGCTTCTCTAGCTGATTTTTCAGGAAAAAGATTGGTATTAAATATTTTTCCTAGTATTGACACAGGTACTTGTGCAACATCTGTTAGAAAATTTAACGAAAGTGCCAGCCAACTTGAAAACACAACTGTACTGTGTATTTCAAAAGATTTACCTTTTGCTCAAAAACGTTTTTGCGGTGCTGAAGGTCTTGAAAACGTAGTTAATTTATCTGACTTTCAAGAAGGTAGTTTCGGAAAATCAAATGGTTTAGAAATCATTGACGGACCATTAGCCTATTTACATTCAAGAGCTGTAATTGTAACAGATGAAAATGGTATCGTTCTTTATACCGAACAAGTTCCTGAAATTGCTGATGAGCCTAATTATGAAGCGGCTTTAGCAGCACTATAATACACTAAAAATGGAATTTCAAAAAGACAATACCTTTGTTACAGGAAGACTAAAAAGCGTAACCTATGCTTTTAAAGGTGCTGTAAAATTAATTGCGACAGAACATAGCATTATGGTTCAGTTTTCAATTGGAATAATAATGACAATTGCTGGATTTTATTTTAATATTTCTAAAACTGAATGGCTTTTTCAGACTTTTGCCATTGGTTTAATTATGAGCATTGAAGGTTTAAATACTGCTGTCGAAAAAATAGCCGATTTTATACATCCTAATTATCATGAACGCATTGGATTTATCAAAGATATTGCGGCGGGCTCGGTATTTTTTGCAGCAATAACAGCTATAGCAATCGGTTTAATTATTTATCTTCCAATACTTTTATAAGTACAACTTACATTTAGGAATGGCAAAAACAACAAAAGCAGTATCTTCAGATAAAAAAACAGAACTAAAGTCTGATGCCCCAAAATTGTGGAAAATATCCAAACAGAAGAAGATTGTTTTGGGTAGTTTTTTGGTTTTATTTTCTATTGCATTATTACTTGCTTTTATTTCCTTTTATATATCAGGTCAAACGGATCAAAGTGCTTTAACCCGATTAAGTGATCGTTCCGAAATAGTTGAGAATTGGTTGGGAAAACTTGGTGCTTTTTTAGCTGATCTAATTGTATATAAAGGTTTTGGTATTGCCTCTTTTATATTTGTACGCTTATTTTTCTTGACTGGAATTTTCATGATTCTAGAACTTTCTTTGAGAAAATTAAAAAATATTTGGTTTTGGGATTTGTTTGCTATGATTATCATATCCATATTATTTGGCTTTTTTGCCACAAGTGTTCCTGAATTAGGTGGAACTATAGGATACGAATTGAATTTATTTTCACAAGATTATATTGGTAAAACGGGAACATTATTAGTATTAATTTTTGGTCTTATTATTTACTTAATTTTTAAAATTAAAATATCTCCGGAAAAAATTCAATCTTTTTTTGAAAATACTAAGAAGGAAATCAAAACTGATTTAATAGCAAATCCCCAAAAAACAAACGAAAGTAACTATAATTTAGAAGAATTTGCAGTAGCTGAAATTGATGAATTAGACGAAATTCATTTGAAAACAAATGGGTCCCAATTCGAAATCAATAAAGACGCTTTAAAACCAACAATCAACAATTCTTCCGAAATTAATCTAGAGCCCGTTTTGAAACCGATTGCTATGGAGATTACTCCTATGCCATTTCCCGAGGTTATGCCAGATCATAATGAGTCTTTTGTCATAGAAAAAGCGGCAGAAGAAGATATCATCGAAGAAAATTTAGCTTCCAGATTAGTTGCAGATTTTGGCTTATTTGACCCCACTTTGGATTTATCAAATTACAAATTCCCCACTATTGAATTGTTAAAAGAATATTCAACCGGTGGAATCACCATCAATCAAGAAGAATTAGAAGAAAACAAAAATAGAATTGTAGACACACTTCGCAATTACAAAATTGAAATTGCTCAAATAAAAGCTACTGTTGGACCCTCAGTAACACTATATGAAATTGTTCCAGAAGCTGGTATTCGCATCTCAAAAATTAAAAGTTTAGAGGACGATATAGCTTTATCCCTTTCAGCATTAGGAATTCGTATCATAGCGCCAATTCCTGGAAAAGGAACTATTGGTATTGAAGTTCCTAATAAAAATCCAACTATGGTTTCTATGAAAAGTGTCATTGGTTCGGCAAAATTTCAAGAAGCAGAAATGGAATTGCCAATTGCTTTAGGAAAAACCATTTCGAATGAAACCTTTGTAGTTGATTTAGCTAAAATGCCCCATTTATTGATGGCAGGAGCAACAGGTCAAGGAAAATCAGTGGGTTTAAATGCTGTTTTAACTTCGCTTTTGTATAAAAAACATCCTGCAGAAGTAAAATTTGTTTTAGTCGATCCAAAAAAAGTGGAACTTACTCTTTTTAATAAAATTGAAAGACATTATTTAGCCAAACTTCCAGATTTAGACGATGCCATTATAACTGATAATGCAAAAGTAGTGAATACCTTGAATTCTCTTTGTGTAGAAATGGATAATCGTTATAGTTTATTGAAAGATGCTATGGTGAGAAACATCAAAGAATACAACGATAAATTCAAATCTCGAAAGTTAAATCCTGAAAATGGGCATCGTTTTTTGCCATATATTGTTTTGGTTGTTGATGAGTTTGCAGATTTGATTATGACAGCTGGAAAAGAAGTTGAAGTTCCCATTGCTCGATTAGCCCAATTGGCGCGTGCCATTGGAATCCATTTGATTATTGCAACACAAAGACCTTCAGTCAACGTAATTACTGGTTTAATAAAAGCTAATTTTCCTGCAAGAATAGCTTTTAGAGTAACTTCAAAAATTGATTCCCGTACTATTTTAGATACCCAAGGAGCCGATCAATTAATTGGCCGTGGAGACATGCTTTACACCAACGGAAATGATGTAGTTAGGGTACAATGTGCCTTTATTGACACTCCTGAAGTTGAAAAAATAACTGAATTTATTGGGTCACAAAAAGCATATGCCACCGCTTATTTACTTCCAGAGTTCGTTGGAGAAGATAGTGGCATTAATCTTGATATGGATATTTCCGAGAGAGATACTTTGTTTAGAGAAGCTGCTGAAATAATTGTAAATGCACAACAAGGTTCAGCGTCATTATTACAAAGAAAATTAAAATTGGGATACAACAGAGCTGGAAGATTAATTGATCAATTAGAAGCCGCAGGAATTGTAGGTCCATTTGAAGGAAGCAAAGCGCGTAGTGTAAATATTCTGGACATGAGTTCTCTTGATCAATTTTTTAACAATGAACAAAACAATTAACATCATGAAATCTATGACTCAAGACACAATCATTAGCAAAAAACAAAATGGATTTAAAAAAAATAATCCAAATTTACTTGTCAAAAAAATTATTTTCATGGCAAGCTTGCTATTTTTGAGTTTAACAAGCCAAGCACAGGATAAAAAAGCAAAAGAATTGTTAGATCAAGTGTCTGCAAAAGTAAGAAGCTACGATTCAATCATTATCGATTTTAAATACTCTTTGAACAATGCCAAAGAAAACATTAATCAAGACAGCAAAGGGAATGTGATTTTAAAAGGAAATCAATATGTATTAAATTTCATGGGAGTGACCAAGATTTTTGATGGAAAAAAGAGTTATACTATAGTTCCTGAAGACGAAGAGGTTACAATTTCTAAAGTGAATGAAAATGATGATAATGCAATAACACCTTCCAAAATGTTAACCTTTTTTAATTCAGGTTACAAATACACAATGGATATCGTTCAAGATATAAAAGGTAGAAAAATCCAATATGTAAAATTAGTCCCATTAAATACTAAAGACCAAAGAAAAGAAATCTTGCTAGGTATCGATGTGCAAACTAAACACATCTATAATTTAATTGAAATTGGAAAGAAAGGGACAAAAACCACATTAACGGTTAATTCTTTTAAAACCAACCAACCTTTGTCAAAAAATCAATTTACCTTTGTCGAAAGTAAATATCCAAATTACTACATCAATAAATTAGACTAATTCTTAGGTGAAAATTTTAGACAAATACATTCTTAAAACATTTCTGATTACATTTACTACGGTATTTGTAATCCTTTTTTTTATATTTATTCTCCAAACAGTATGGTTGTTTATTGCAGAACTAGCTGGTAAAGATTTGGATTTTTCAATAGTTTTCAAATTTTTGATGTTTTCAATGCCACGTATCATGCCGTTAGTTCTTCCATTATCTGTGCTTCTTGCTTCAATAATGACTTTTGGAGACTTGTCTGAGAATTATGAATTTGCCGCCATGAAATCTGCAGGTATTTCATTGCAAAGAGCCATGCGAGTTTTAGTGTTTTTCATTCTTTTATTAAGTATTGTTGCTTTCTTTTTTGCTAATAATGTTATCCCTTTTGCCGAATATAAATTTGTTAATTTTAGAAAAAATATTGCACAGTCTAAACCCGCTTTAGCAATTGCTGAAGGTCAGTTTAGTGATGTGGGCTTTTATAATATCAAAATCAATAAAAAATCGGGAGAAAATGGAAATATATTAACGGGTATTACCATTCATAAAAAATCTAATATTGGCGATGGTGGTAAAACCGTTATCAAAGCCAAAAATGGGGAATTAATAAGTAGCAAAGGGTCTAGTATTTTACAATTAATACTGCATGATGGTAATTATTATGAGGATGTTATTCCAAAAAAATACGAAGATCGAACCAAAATGCCTTTTATAAAAAGCTCTTTTAAAAAAGACATTATTAATATCGATTTATCAGAATTGAATAAAGTTGATATTAATGATGAAAGCGTTACCAATACTAACACAATGCTTAATGTAAGTGAATTGAATTATACTTTAGATTCACTTCATAAAACTTTAAAAACAGATATAATTTCCTTTTCAGAAAATATCAATCAACGAATTGGAATTCCAAAAGAAACCAAAATTGAAGTTCCACAACAAAAAACAACGACTGCATTAGTTCAAAAAACAAGTTCTGACAGTACTGTTTCTAAAAAAACTAAAATAGTAAGTTCAAAAAAAAATAAAGCTTTCCCAAAAGACATTTTATCTTTATTTGATAATAAACAAAAAATAGAGATTTTAAAAATTGCCAGTAGCAATGCCACAAGCACTAATTATTCGATTGATGGTTCCGAAAAGGACTTTATAAATAAACAAAAAAACATAGACCTTCATCTATCTGCATTATATGATAAATTTGTAATTGCTTTTGCTTGTTTTTTAATGTTTTTTATAGGGGCGCCATTAGGAGCTATTATTAGAAAAGGAGGTCTTGGGCTACCAATTGTTTTTGCGGTTTTAATTTTTATTACTTTTCACTTTATCAATACTTTTGGCAAAAGAATTTCACAAGAAGGAGGATTATCTCCTTTTATGGGTGCTTGGATGTCCTCATTTATTTTAACTCCTCTTGCCCTATTATTAACTTATAGAGCAACAAATGATATCGGATTAATTAATATGGATGTCATTTTATCACCAATACAAAAAATAATAAAAAAAATATTTCCATCACAAAATTAACACAGCAAATGGTTACTGATAAAATACAACTCAACTTAATTGAAGAAGCTATAGAAGACATTCGACAAGGCAAAATCATTATTGTTGTTGATGATGAAGACAGAGAAAATGAAGGTGATTTCTTGGCAGCAGCCGAAAAAGTGACTCCAGAAATGATTAATTTCATGGCTACTCATGGGCGTGGGTTAATATGCGCCCCATTGACGGAAAGTCGTTGCAAAGAATTAGGACTTCATGTTATGGTGAGTAACAATACCGATCCTATGGAAACTGCTTTTACCGTTTCAATAGATTTAAGAGGCAATGGTGTGACTACTGGAATATCAGCTGGAGACCGTGCAAAAACAGTTTTATCATTAGTTGATTCAAAAACCAAACCACATGATTTAGCGAGACCAGGACACATATTCCCTCTCATAGCCAAACAAGGTGGTGTATTGCGTAGGACTGGACACACAGAAGCTGCAATTGACTTTGCCCGTTTAGCAGGCTTTAAATCAGCTGGAGTTATTGTTGAAATCATGAATGAAGATGGTTCAATGGCTCGTTTACCACAATTGGTAAAAGTGGCTAAAAAATTCAATTTGAAATTAGTTTCAATCGAAGATTTAGTAGCTTACAGAATGCAACACGATAGTTTGATTGTTAAAAAAGAAGATTTTGACATTCAAACTCGTTTTGGTACGTTCAGGTTACGTGCTTATCAGCAAACCACCAACAAACAAATTCATATTGCC
>CANEXR010000109.1 GCA_947443815.1 Flavobacteriaceae bacterium
ATATTAAAAATAAAAAAATATTCGATTTGAGTAAAAATTTTTTCATAACAAACAATTGTTTTTAATTCTATATAAATCAAATCTATTAGTTAAGAAGCAAAATTAGAATGTCTTTTCACAATAAAAAAATTAAGTCGTTCAATAACAATTATATCTGTTGTACTACAAATACACGCATTTTCAGAGTATTACCCCGAAAAAACAGCTACAAAAAGAGTCAAAATCAGAATATTGCTTTTTGTTTTACAATAAATTATTCGCTACAAATAAAAGATTACATTTGGAATTTAATACTGCAATCGGATACATGAACCCCATTTTTTCCATTAAAGAAGCTCTCCATAAAATAGAACATTATTGTGCCTATCAAGAACGCTGTCATCAAGAAGTGATTGCTAAATTGAGAATCATGAAGTTGACATCAAATGAGATAGATGAAATTATAGTCTCGCTTATCGAAAATAACTATCTCAACGAAACCCGTTTTGCTTGTAGTTTTGCAAGAGGAAAACACCGCATTAAATTTTGGGGGAAAATCAGGATTGTAAACGAATTGAAATTTCGGAATATCTCCACCTACAACATCAATCTAGGACTCAAAGAAATTTCGACGGACGAATACCTTACTACTTTTGATACACTTTCGCTAAAAAGTTGGGAATCCATTAAAGAAACCAACAGCTTGAAAAAACGAAAAAAATTCTGTGATTATATGCTACGAAAAGGATTTGAAAGCAATTTAGTTTATGAAAAAATGAAAGAATTTGAAGTGTTATAATGACAAAAGTACACTTACCGCATTTCCTCCAAAACCAACTGCATTAACCAATACTTTTTTAATTACTTTCTCCGGATTTTCATCCCTTGCTGTATCAAGATATGGAATTCCAATAAATTGATTGTGCTGCATCATCAACACCGCCATTTCTACACTCAAAATTCCCGAAGCACCAAAAGTATGACCAATTTTCCATTTATTGGTAGTCAATAAAGGCAGGCTTTCACCAAAAACTTTCGCTATCGCTTTGTACTCTGTCAAATCCCCTTTTATAGTGCCGGGAGCGTGCATTACGATAACATCTACTGTAGCTAAATCCGTATCATGTAATGCCATTTTCATCGATTTCTGAAAACAAGTCGCTTCTGCAGAAATGGAAATATTATGCTCCAAAATTTCAGTAGCATACCCAATACCGACTATAAAAGCAAGCGCATTTTCCTTTTTTCCAATTTCCAAACAACAAACCGAAGCGCCTTCGCCCAGAACCATAGTGTTTTGTTTTTTATCTAAATCAAAAGCACGGTTTGGCCATTCTTCTGTACCATTCGAATAAATTTTCAATGCCCGCATTTGAGCAATCGTAAAATCCGTTAAAGGGGCTTCACTTCCTCCCACCAAAAACTTATCCGCCATTCCAGCCCGAAGCCAAGCCACGCCATTTAACAAAGCATGCAAAGCCGTAGAACAAGTAATGGAATGCGATAATTCTGGTCCTGAACTTTGCAAATCATGCGCTACCCATGAAGAAATATTGCCCAAAGTAGTTGTAGGCGAAGCAAGCGTTTGTGCTTTTCCGGTCGCCAAATATTCTTGATGGTGTCTTTCGAACAAATCAGTTGCACCACGCGAGGAGCCTATATTAATTCCGAAAATATCATTCTGATTCCAACCTGCGTTTTGCACCGCTTTTCGAGCCGCAGCCATAGCGTACAAAACCGATTTGTCTAAGGATTTATATTTAATATCCGATTGTTGTAAGTCGTCAACAACCTGTTTTGAACCTGAATCCAAAGGAGCAACCATTGTTTCTTTACGATCAAGTTTTTGGTTTTTAAAGCAATGTTTATTCGAAAGATAATTACCCCAAATAGTTTCTGGCGTATTCCCTAATGGAGAAATAGAAGCGATCGCGGTGATGGAAATGGTTTGTGACAAAATACGTTTCTTTGGCCACAAAGGTCGCAAAGTTTTTTACAAAGTTCACCACTCTTTTGATTTTTTATAAAAGTCAAATGCAACAAATTGTTATATTTTTCTATGCTATTTCTAAAGCCTTTTCAACAACTTCATATACTTTTTGCAATTGTTCGTCCGTAATAATGTAAGGTGGCAAAATGTAAACAATATTTCCCACTGGACGTAAAATGATTCCGTTTTCTATAAAAAAATCATACAATTTATTCCGCAAGGTTCCATAATAACTAGCCGATGTTGCTGTTTTTATTTCCAAAGCAAAAATAACGCCTAGTACACGAGTAGTTGCAACTTTAGGATGGTTTTTTATATGTTCCAAAAAAGCCAAATGCTTTTGATTTACCCTTGCAATATGGTCTTGCATTTCTTGCGTTTGCAGCAATGCTAAACTAGCCAAAACCGCGGCACAGCCTGTTGGATTCGCAGTAAAAGTATGTCCATGAAATAAGGCTTTATTTATATCTTCATCATAAAAAGCATCAAATATATCTTGTGTAAATGTAGTAATCGCCATAGGAATTGTACCTCCTGTTAATGCTTTGGACAAACACATTATATCGGGATTTTCAACCAGATAATCCATTGCAAAAATTTTACCGGTCTTCCCAAAACCAGTCATCACTTCATCGGCTATGGTTAAGACGTTATTTTCTTTACAAATTCGCAGCAATTCATCTAATGCTTCGGGCTCATACATGACCATTCCTGCCGCTCCTTGTACCAAGGGTTCAAAAATAAATCCTGCACAATTCTTGTTTTTAATGACATGCTTCAAAGCATCAAAACTAGCGTGTTCCTTTCCTTTTACCGGAACTGGAATCCGAACCACATCAATAAACATTCCCTGAAAAGCCTGCGTATAAAACGAAATTCCACTCGCCGCCATTGCCGCAAAAGTATCGCCATGAAAAGCATTTTCGAAAGCAATAATGGTAGTTTTCTGCTCTTCTTTATTAAAGAAATATTGCAAGGCCACTTTTATAGCCACCTCAACCGCAGTCGAACCATTATCGGAAAAAAATAGTTTTTGTTGGTTTTTAGGCAAGATTTCGATTAGTTTTTCTGCGACCAAAATCGCTGGCTCATGTGTAAAACCACCAAAAAGAACATGCTCTAAAGTCGTTAATTGTTTATAAATCGCATCGGCAATAAAAGTATTGGAATGTCCATAGGGATTCACCCACCAAGACGCTATTGCATCGATATATTCCTTGTTATTTTCATCCCAAAGCAAAGCGCCTTTCCCCTTTTTGATAACAATAGGAACTGCAGCCGTTTTGTGCTGTGTATAGGGATGCCAAATATGGCTCTGGTCTCTTTCAGTTAAATTCATTTGATATAAAGAATAGGAATAATAGCATATCGGGAAATCTAAAAGATTCTCAATTTTTGACAAAGATAGGAAAGTCAATTCTCTTTACTCGCTATCTATTATCTTATAAATGCAACAAATTCTCCCGAAACAAATCGGCATATTCTCGGATAACATTCGTATCAAAATAAGGTTCTTGTTCAATTCTACCAATGCATTTTAAACCTGTTTTGCTCAAAATTATAGCTTCAGTTGCTTTATTTTCGTCTCCCGAAAAAACAATTCCAGCAATGTCTATTTTCCTGTTTTGCAGGGCTTCAATTGTCAATAAAGTATGATTGATACTCCCCAAATAATGTCTGGAAACAACGATTACTTTATAATCTGGCCGTATCAAATCAATGACCAAATCCTTTTCATTTAATGGAACAAAAACACCTCCTGCACCTTCTATCACAAGATGGTTTTTAGTTTTTGGCTCGATAATTTTGTCCAAAGCAATGGTGATTCCGTCCAATTCAGCTGCCAAATGTGGACTTGCCGGAGTATTGAGTTTATAGCTGTTCTCGAAAATTTGAGATTTGGAATTTGAGAGATACGCTTTTACCTTATGACTATCAGAGTTCTCTAAATCGCCCGCTTGAATGGGTTTCCAATAATCGGCTTCGAGCGCTTCGGTTAGTATTGCTGAGACAATGGTTTTGCCTACATCGGTTGATATTCCTGTTATAAATAATTTCATTTTTTTTTGGTCACAGATTAAACGAACTTTATTGGTTGTTGATTGATGGTTTAAAATTAAGACTTTTAGTATTGCAAATTTTAAAAATGTATTGGTTAAGGACACGGATGAAACGGATTTTATTGGTTTAAATTTTCCTATTATTTGTATAAATAAGTCTTTTAATTTGTGGTTTTTCTCCAAAATTCAATAACAAACCAACTTCAATATTTATTACTTTCAAATAATTTAATATTTATACTTAATGCGCTTTCCCTAAATTTTTACATGCTTTTAATTCTAAAATGATTGTATCATCAATTAGTAAATCGGCAAAGAAATCCACCACAAGTTCACTCTTATAATAAACTTTAATTTGCTTTTGAGCTTCAACTTTAAAACCTTGTGATTTTAACTCTAAATACATTGCGTTTTAATAAACTCGTTCAAGAAACCCATGCCCAAGTTCGTTGTACACTTCATAAAAAACTTTTAAAATAGATTCCGATAATTCTTTATGTAAAATTTCAGGCATTTTTGAGTAGTTAAAAATTAAAATCTATGTAAATCCGTGTCATCTGTGACTAATTCTTCAAAAACTTTAACAACGATACCCAAAAATTATGGAGCAGTTAAAATTAAAATCCGTGGCTACTAAACAACACCTATTAAAGGAATAAAAAATCCCGCAACAACGCTAGAATTTGACCCATTTCCTCATTTGTATTGAAGCTATGCAAACAAAACCGCAGCCTTTCCTGCCCTTCTGGAACTGTTGGAGACAAAATGGCTTTTACATCAAATCCTTTTTCTTGTAATTGTCTAGCAATAGCTTTAACTTTTTCATTTCCAGGAATTATAGCGCTTTGAATCGCTGATTTACTGCGAACAAACATCGGTTTTAATCCCAAAATATTTTTTTGTTGATTGAAACAAATAATATTTTCCCGTAATGAATTAAGCGCGTTTTTCTCCGTTTCCAAATACTGATAAGCTACTAAAATCGTGGCAACCGAATGTGGCGGAAGTCCTGTAGTATAAATAAAACTTCGGGCAAAATTCACCAAATAGCTTTTGAGTTCCGTTGCCCCCAAAATAGCAGCACCATGGCACCCCAAGCCTTTTCCAAAAGTCATAATTCGAGCAAAAAAATGATCTTGCAACCCCAACATTTGCACCAAACCTTCTCCTTTTTCTCCAAAAACGCCCAAAGCATGTGCTTCATCAATAACCAAACAACAGTTGTATTTGTCAGAAACAGCGACCAATTCCTCTAGATTTGGCGTATCACCATCCATAGAAAAAACAGACTCCGTAACCACATAAATAGTTGGATTTTGGTTTCGAAGAATTAATTTTTCTAAATCTTCAAAATCATTATGTGCAAACTTATAGGCTTTAGCATTTGACAATTGAATGCCATCGCGAATCGAAGCATGACACAATTCATCGTATAAAATCAAATCCCCTTTTTGAGGAACGGAACTAAAAAAACCCAGATTCGCATCATAACCTGAATTAAAAATCAAAGCCGCTTCCGATTGATGAAATTCTGCTAAATAAGTTTCTGTTTCTTGATATAATTTATGATTTCCAGAAAGCAATCGAGATCCTGTTGCTCCGTTATTTTTGATTTTGGAGTCCAATAGCAGTTGGTGTGCCGCATCAAAAATAAATTCTGATTGCGAAAACCCAAGGTAATCATTTGAAGCAAAATCGACTAAATCAACCCCAAAAGGCAATGCCCTCAAAGCATTATTCGCTTTTCGAGTGGCTAATTTTAAGGACAATTGGTTCGGAAGTTGCTTCATATTGCACAAAAATAAGCATCTTTTTTGGTTTCTGTATTTTTAGCTTTTTTTGATTCTTGTTTTTGACTTTCAATACAACATTTAACAGTGCATTCCGATCTATTCCTTTTACAAAAAGAAAAACACACTAACAAAACTGCAAAAATACAAGCTGTTTTACAACTAAGTATGTTTTAAATTAAGACAAAAATTCCGAAAACGGTTTCGATTTTAAGATTCATTCAAGTAGTGTTAAAAAAATCTTAAAAAAATCTTAAAAAAAATTATCTTGTTGCTTTGTTTTCTATTTTCGGTGCCATGAAACGTATTGCATCACTTTTTCTACTCGTAACATTGTTCTACAATGTGCTTGGATATTACCTGATGTTTGCTCAACAAGAAGAGCAAGCTTGGGTAGCTTCTATGGAAAAAAAAGAAGCTTCAAATTTCAAAGTGCTTCGCCTTAATGCTACTTTATATACCTTTATTGAGGATACTGATTTTGAATATGTAAATGAAAACGTAACGCTAAACAACAAAACATATCACATCTTTAAGAAAAGAATTCAAAACAATATTTTAAGTTTATACTATCTTCCTAACACGCATCAAGATGAAGTTGGAAAAGATTTAAATGACATTGTAGACAATCAATTGTTTAATAATGGATCTTCAAAAGAGAGCCCTGTTAAAAAATTATTGAAATCATTCCTAAAAGACTATGTAGCTCATGAAGCTGCTGTTGTTGCTTTTTCTGTTAAAAAACCTATCGAAAGTATTACCTACACTACTACTCCAAAAGAGGCTGTACAACCTGGATACTATTCTTTATCGTATTCCCCTCCCGATTTCGTTTAATTTATTTCTGTCACTCTAACTTTATCGTTGTCTTGTAGACAAAACGCAGCTGTGGAATTCACTTTTACAGTTAAATTAGTACTTTATCCAGCCTATTTATTGCTGTAATAGTATCATAATACTGCTTTTATACGCTAAAAATCAACCCGATTTAAAGTTTTCTATGGTGATAGAAAGAAATATCTTGAAGCCTTCAAGGTACTTTCAACACTGTTTACCAAATTCCATTTACTATTATTTTCTTTTTGGAGAACTTCAAAAAAAGAAGCTTGCCACTACTGATGTCCTTATCAAAATAGGAATTTCAATAGTTTTCGTCTTCCTTTTATGAGCTATAGTTTGGTATAGCATTTAAATATTAAATTATAAAAACCTAAATCAAAAACATGAAAAAATCATCTTTTTTAAATATTGCTTTTACTTTTACACTACTTATTATAACCGCTCTTTTTTCTGAAAAAACTCATGCGCAAGGTTGCGTAGCGGTACGTCAAATGGGTGGCCAAAATATGAATGCTTCCAATTCCTATAACTTAGAGGAAGGTGAATTCCAGGTAGGTACGAATTACCGTTATTTTCATTCTTGGAGGCATTTTATAGGTACTGAAGAACAGCCACAACGACAAACAACTGGAGGTGGTCATGATGCAAATGGAGTGGAACGCGGGAATGCTGTAAACATTTATTCGCATGCAGTAGACCTAAATATTTCTTATGGATTAACCAATCGCATTCAGTTAAACGTTACTTTACCTTATGTAAACAACGAACGTTCCCAAGTATTAAGACAAAAAACGCCTGTAATTGACACCTTGCGCTACAGTGTTTATGCCAAAGGAATAGCGGATGCGCGACTAAGTGTTAACTACTGGTTTATCGATCCTTTGAAAGCCCATAAAGGAAATGTAATGTTAGGTTTAGGCCTCAAATTAAATACTGGAAGCCATGATGAAAGATACAATGCCCCACAAGCTGATGGTACTAAAAAAAGTGTTGTTATGGACCAAGCCATTCAGCCCGGAGATGGCGGAGTAGGATTTTCTGTAGAAGTACAAGCTTTCCGAAAATTAGCGGGTCGTTTTTATGGTTTTGCTAATGGATACTATTTATTTAACCCAACAGAATCTAACGGAACCTTTAAATCAGCTCCAAAACCTGGTTTAGAAGGATACGAAATCTACGCAAGTCCTGACCAATATTTTGGTCGTGCAGGTATAATGGCTTCTATTGACAAAAAAGAAAATTTAACCTTATCAGTGGCTGGGCGTTTTGAAGGAATTCCTGCTTATGATGCCTTTGGAGGTCAGGTAGCCTATCGCCGTCCGGGATATGTTATTGCGGTGGAATCAGGTCTGTCCTATCGTTTAGGGAAACACGGATTTAGCTTATTTGTTCCTTATAATTTTGTAAAAAACCGTATCAAAAGCGCCGCTGATATTGCTGAAAACGAACTAAATGCAAATACCGCAAATTTTGAACCTAAACATGGTGATGCTGCTTTTGCTGATTACTCTATCAATGTGGGCTATTCCTACCGTTTTAGTTTGAATAAAAAAATGACCGTTTCAATGCCTAAATAATTCTAAAATCAATACAATACTAAATACGAATAACTAACTTTTATAAAATGAAAAAAATCTATTTAAGCTGCCTCATACTACTACCATTCTTTATGAGTGCGCAAACAGATATCGATGGTATCATGATGAGTAAAAACAATTTTTGCGTAGGTGCAATTTACCAATACAGCAGTTGGGACACCTATTGGGAAGGTACTTTCAAAAGAGAAAATTTAAATTTAGGAACCGTTTCCACAAAATCTACTGCTATAATGGGAAACTACGGGGTTTCTGATAAATTCAATGTGATTTTCAGTTTGCCTTATGTATCCACAAATGCCTCTGCAGGAACCATGAAAGGACAAAATGGAATTCAGGATCTTTCGCTTACGCTAAAATACATGCCGATTGAAAAAACCGTTGGAAAAAATACCTATTCTGTTTATGCATTGGGTAGTTTTTCGGCACCAGTATCAAATTATCCTGCCGA
>CANEXR010000110.1 GCA_947443815.1 Flavobacteriaceae bacterium
TTAAGATTGTATAAAAAAAGATTGTTTATAGAAAGTCCAAAATCAAGAAAAGCAGTTCCGTAATTTATTCCTGGATTTACTGCTATTAATGAACTTGAAGGGATGTTATCTAGCGATGGATCGGGATAATTTGTAATTATTTTTCCTGTGTTAATTCCACTTTTATAAAAGGACAAATTCATTCCAAAAGTTAAATTATGGTCTTCTTGAAGCACTATATTGTGAGCAAAATTGGCAACTCCACCAAAAGTTGTCAGTACCCCATAATTTTGTTGAAATAACCCTATAGCAATTCCTTCATTTTCTCTAAATCTTCCGGAATAACTCACTAAAAAGGTTTGAGGCGCATTGTCAAATTCAATCCATTGCCTTTTATTATAAAAACTGACATAGGTATTTTGTTCTCTTACAAAACTAAAAGTAGGGTTGATTAGGTACTTATTAAATTTTAACGAATTCCGTATTGGCAATGCCAATGAAACAACTCCATCCTCTTGAGAATACAATTCCGAACGGACTCCTAAAAAAAGGACTATAATAAGTAAAATTTTTTTCATACTATTTTACTATTGTTATGGATCCCTTTTTTGTTTTCTTGTCTGTTGTTGTAATAATGTAGTAGTAAACAGGATTGATATTTTTAAATTCTAATGCATTTTCTGGCCAATTGTTCAAATAATCATTTGTTTTTAATACAATTTCGCCATTAGAGCTAATCAATACAATCTCAGTATTAGTACCACTAGTATATTGCTGAGGAATAACCCAGGTATCATTAATCCCGTCATTGTTTGGACTTACTAAATTCGGAATATCAGTTGCATTTAAATCAACAACAGAATTGATTCGAAAAGGGATTTCGTTTACAATAACACAGCTTGAATTTTGGGTGATTACAACTTTATAATTCCCACCATTACTCACCTCATAAGTGTTTTCTGTAGCTGCTGGAATTACTATTTCATTGCGATACCATTGATAAGTTGGGTTAATTGCATTGGTTGTAACTAATATTGTTTTGATTTCTCCTGTTTCAAGGACACTTGTTTCAGGTACATTTATGGTGCTTTCAGTTTGAAAGGCTTGAAGATTAAGTGTTGCATTTGAAGAACAACCGGTAAAATCAATCGTTACGGAATAAAGCCCAGCTTGATTGGTTTGGTAGGTGTTTGATGTTGCTCCAGCAATCAGCACATTATCTTTGTACCACTTATAACTGTTTCCTGTTTGTACAGTAAGTGTTGTGCCAGCTCCTCCTGAACAAAATGGATTTCCTAGACTAGATGTTATTGTTCCTGCTGTTCCTGAGCCTTCACTTACAGTAACACTATTTGATTTTGAATTAGAATCGGTGCAAGAAGCATAATCTATTTCTACATAATAAGTTCCTGTAGCATTCACGGTTAATGATGATCCGGTCTGTCCCGTAATCACGGTAGAGTCTTTATACCATTTGTATTTTATATTTGGATAATTTGCTGGTGATGAATCTTGTACCAACGGATTTGGATTGTCTATAGAAAGTAGGGTACTGCCTCCTGGACAAAAGCTAACTTCTGGTTTTTTATCATTAATATAATAAATGCCTTCAAATGGTTTGTAATAGGCTGAAAAATAGGATAGTGTTCCACCAGGATTGTTAGGGTCTTTAATCAAAAACGAACTGCTGTTTACTCCAGTACTACTTTTAACTCTTAGTTTATACGTTTCGGATCCAATTAAAGTTTCGGGTACTGCAAATGTTATTGTTTTTTGACTTGGAGTCAAATCGATAATTGCAACTGTTGTAGTGCTGATTGGATTTGAGAAACTTCCTAAATTATCCGAAAGCTCAACCATAAATGTTGTCGATTCTGGAAATCCAGCATAATTGAATGTGGCATCAAACTGATTATAGCTTCCTGCACAAATCTTATTAAAAACTAGTATTTGAGGAGTTATCGTTTGAGCATGAATAGTTGTGGTTAAAGATAAAACCAAAGACAAAAAACAAAATATATATTTATCTACAATGGAAATCATCCTTGAGTCAATTTTTTAGTAGCCATTTTTACAAATTAATATTTTTGTAAAGTCGCTATAGGTTTGCTTAGACAATGTTTTTCTTAAACCTTATTCAGTAATTAATCATCATTTGAAGCAGTAATTTTACCAATACGCAATCTAAAATCTGGCCTTTTTTCATTCAAAAAATCGATGAATGTTTCTTTGTTCTCCGCTTGAGAATACACATTGAAAAACGCGGCATTCCCATACCAACTTTCTAAATCTTCATTATTGGAATTGTATTCTGTGAAAATATTCCCTTTGCATAAATTGAAATACATTTCCTCTAATTTTACTTTCTTTAGATTTTCATCATTCACTTCAATTTTATTATCTAACAATACTGCTGGATTAAAACCTGAAATAACGCTTCTTTTAAAATTCACTGTTGCATTTTCAGCCACATAAATAGCTTCCTTAACTAATCCAGATTGAATATCTGCTTTAATATTTTCACTATTGTTTACTAATGTCAAATTGGTTGCTGTCACTAAAGTTTGATTCTTTGAAAAATCAACTTCTTCTTTTTTATCATAGGACTTAATGTTCATGCATCGTGAACCTAAATTGCTTGAAAGGTAGGAAACACGTATAGCCAATGAATTATCAATCCGACATTGTGTACCATAATTAAATTTATAATCATCACTTACAGATTTAAAAGAAATCAATTTATTAAGATTAACATTGCCTCCAAATATTTCAAAAGAGTCTCCTGCAGAATAGCTCACCATCACGTTTTCTATAACAGTTTCGCTTCCAACTCCTGCTAGTAATAAGGAATTAAAATTACCTTGACCCTTAATTTTTGCTCCAGCAAACTCAATTCGAACGTATCTTAAAATCCCTGAATTACTATTTGTATTTGTTCCTCCATAAGTGGTTAATGCTACATCAGAATCAAAATTTACAGAAGAAATATTCCCAAATTTATTGGTTGGCGCCTCGCCAAGAATAATAATTCCACCCCAATCTCCTGCTTTTCTAACACTTCTGTTGGATGTAAATACTATAGGGTCGGTCTCTAAACCATCGGCAATAAGTGTTGCTCCTTTTGTTATAAAAAGCGCTGCTTTAGACTCATAATCTCCTATAATAACAGTGCCAGGCTCAATAGTTAACACTGCATTATTAGTTACATAAACATTTCCTTGTAGCACATAAACATTTTTTTTAAAAAGTTTAGTGTTTACAGTAATGTTGCCAGTCAATATTTGATTGGCTTCATTATATTCTACTTTGTTAGGTTTAAATTCGGTCCAATTGATCAACCAGCTTTTAAAACCTATGATTCCTTTTTCTTGCTGTGCATGTACATCACAAACTATTAGAAGAAGTATTGCTGCTATTTGAATTACATTTTTCATGTGTAAAAAAGATAAATTTTTCCGACTCTTACGCCAGCTATTTCTTTGATTTTAACTATTTAAAAGAAGATCAAACTTCTATAACAAATTACATTTCTTTTAATTCATGTAATGATTTCAATATGCTCTCGTAAAATAAAATAGCTGAAATCAGATCATCCTTATCTGAATAAGGCAATATTTTCGTTTGAAACTCCGTCGTCGTTTCCAGATAACCATTAGTTGCTTCTTCCTGAGACTCCAGCGCCTTTCTGTATTCGGGATTATTAGGAATACCTAAATCAGACATGGTTACACCAGGTTTAGTTGCTAATGCGACATAAGGAATTGTTTTAACAAGAACGGCCACACGTTCGATACACAATTCCACCAGATCTCCTTTTTGCATTCCAATCAATTCTTTCTGATCGTAATACTTCTTTATCAAGGCACTTTTATTAATAATGCTTTTAGGCTGATTTTTGGTTTGAGCAAAAGTGCTTCCTATTGCAAATAATAAAAAGGCGCTAACAAAAATTATTTTCCATTTCATAACTAAATCTTAAAAATTATATAACAAATTTATAAATTAAAATTAAAATTACAATTTTCATTGTTATTTTTAATAAGGAAAAAGATTACTTTTTTTATAAAAAAATGCACAATATCGAATAAATATGCCTTTTAACAGATATATTAGTTTAATAAAAAAATATTTTTTTTGTAAGATTATTAAACATTGTATTTGATTTTATAAAATGAAAAACCAACTATTTTAACATAAAAAGTATGTTTTAAACAAAAAAAAAGAATAATTCTATACTGGTTTTTTTATTTCATTACCTAAAAATCAAGCGTAAACTTGTATCAAAAAAAGAAATTAATGACCGCCAACTTACCCCTTATTTGAAGTCCAATTATCCTAAAACTTTGCCCATTAAAATTTTTGACTCTACCATTTTCTGCTATCTTTGCTTTATGCAATTTTCAGAAATAATAGGACAGGATTACATTAAAAGTCATTTGACCAAAAGTGCTGATTTGGGTAGAATCCCTCATGCACAGTTATTTGTCGGTCCAGAAGGAAGTGGAACATTAGCCATGGCTATTGCTTATGCGCAATATATTTTGTGTAATAATAAAAATGGGGAGAATACAGGGGTCAATGAATCCTGTAACCTAAAATTTCAAAAAATCTCCCATCCAGATTTGCATTTTGTCTATCCAACAGTAAGTACAGATGAAGTCAAAACCAAACCCAAAAGCATTGATTTTATTGCAGATTGGAGACAATTTATATCCCAAAGTCCTTATGGTGGTTTATTCGATTGGTATTCCGTATTAGGAGTTCAAAACAAGCAAGGCGAAATACGCGTTGATGACGCACAAGAAATTCTGAAATCATTAGCCTTAAAATCCTACGAAGGTGGTTATAAAATTATGATTGTTTGGATGGCCGATAAGCTAAATACTGCTGCCTCAAACAAATTATTGAAGTTGTTAGAAGAACCCCCAGAAAAAACGGTTTTCATATTAATTTCTGAACACGAAGAAGATATTATTCAAACCATTCGTTCTCGTTGTCAAATTTTGCATTTCAACGGATTAAGTGAAGCCAACATTGCTGCTACTTTAGTTTCAAGAGAACAGATTGACCTAAAACTAGCCACCAAAATTGCCCACCAAGCACAAGGAAATTACAACAAAGCGATGCACTTACTTCATAATGATACTGAAGAACATCCTTTTGATCAATGGTTTGTAACTTGGGTAAGAGCTGCTTTTAAAGCCAAAGGGAATGCTGCTGCAATTCAGGACTTGATTCAATGGAGCGAACAAATTGCAACTTTAGGAAGAGAAACTCAGAAAAAATTCCTGCAATTTTGTATCGAAATGTTCCGACAGGCTTTATTGCTCAATTACGAAACAAACGATTTAGTTTATTTAGAACCTAAGGTCGAAAAATTTAAACTCGAAAATTTCGCCCCTTTTGTAAACGGGAACAATATCAATGACATTTTCATGGAACTTTCAGATGCTATGTATCATATTGAAAGAAATGGAAATGCAAAAATTATTTTAACCGATTTATCCATAAAGTTAACCCGTTTAATCCATAAAAAATAAAAATATGAACAATGTTGCCTCCATTCTGATTTTACTGTTTTTGGCCATTACTTTTTTACAATCTAGCTATGATAAACTTTTCTATTGGAAAGATAATGTCGATTGGCTTAAAGGTCATTTTGCCAAAACTCAATTAAAAAATCAAGTGCCTTTAGCTTTGGCACATATTTTAGTATTAGAATTAATTTCAGGTATTTTATCTGTTGTTGGTGCAATCGAATTATTGGTAAACAGCGGAAGACTTTTTGGTTTTTATGGAGCAGTATTTTCATGTATTACCCTACTAATGTTGCTGTTTGGTCAACGATTAGCCAAAGATTATGATGGAGCAAGAACAATTGTCATATATTTTATTCCAGCAATAATGGCAGTATATTGGTTGAATTAGAACCTCAAAAAAACATATAAAATAATAATTAGACATAAATGACTCCAAAACATCCTTCAGAATCTTTAACAACCTTAACTGATTTGGTTTTGCCAAGCGAAACCAATCCATTGAATAATCTTTTTGGAGGCGAACTATTAGCAAGAATGGATCGTGCAGCAAGTATTGCCGCTAGGAGACATTCCCGAAGAATAACAGTAACCGCATCCGTAAATCACGTAGCCTTTAACAGAGCCATTCCGCTAGGAAGTGTTGTAACCGTTGAAGCCAAAGTATCAAGAGCCTTCAAAAGTTCTATGGAAATATTTATAGATGTATGGGTAGAGGATAGAGAATCCGGCAATCGTACCAAAGCTAATGAGGCCATTTATACTTTTGTAGCTGTAGATGATACCGGCAGACCTGTAGAAGTAGCACCCATAATTCCAGAAACAGAGTTAGAAAAACAACGCTACGATGCCGCATTAAGACGCAAACAACTGAGCCTTCTCTTAGCTGGAAAAATTAAACCTCATGAAGCTACAGAATTAAAAGCGCTTTTTATAGAAGACTAAATGGCATTATACTATTTTGATAAAATCAAAATTATTTATTTGAATTTAGAATAAAAAATGCTTCAAAAAGAAATTCTATAACTTAAAAAAAAGAACTATTTTTACGAAATATCCATTCAAAAATAGCGCATTCAAAACAAAAAAGAGATAAAAATAAATGAAAGAAAAGATGAGTTCAGAGAAAGAAGCCAAATTAAAAGCGCTACAACTTACGCTTGACAAACTAGATAAAACCTACGGAAAAGGTACGGTGATGAAAATGGGTGACAAAGCCATTGAAGAAGTGGAAACTATTTCTTCAGGCTCATTAGGAGTTGATTTAGCCTTAGGAGTTGGCGGATATCCAAAAGGAAGAATTGTTGAAATATATGGTCCTGAATCTTCTGGAAAAACCACATTGACCCTTCATGCAATTGCCGAAGCTCAAAAAGCAGGTGGAATTGCTGCATTTATTGATGCAGAACATGCTTTCGACAGAAATTATGCGGAAAAATTAGGAGTAGATATCGAAAATTTAATCATTTCGCAACCAGATAATGGAGAGCAAGCTTTAGAAATTGCTGAAAATTTAATTCGTTCAGGCGCTATTGATATTGTCGTTATTGACTCGGTTGCTGCTTTGACACCAAAAAGTGAGATTGAAGGCGAAATGGGAGATTCAAAAATGGGACTCCACGCACGATTAATGTCGCAAGCCTTAAGAAAATTAACAGGAACCATTAGCAAAACAAATTGTACCGTATTCTTTATCAATCAATTGAGAGAAAAAATTGGTGTTATGTTTGGTAATCCTGAAACAACAACTGGGGGTAATGCTTTGAAATTTTATGCATCAGTACGTTTAGACATTCGCCGTTCTTCTCAAATAAAAGATGGAGATAATGTAATCGGAAACAGAACCAAAGTAAAAGTGGTTAAGAATAAAGTAGCTCCACCATTTAAAGTAGCTGAATTTGATATCATGTACGGAGAAGGAGTTTCAAAAACAGGCGAAATTTTAGATTTAGCCGTTGAATTTGAAATCGTTAAAAAAGCAGGCTCTTGGTTTAGTTATGGCGATACCAAATTAGGGCAGGGACGTGATGCTGTTAAGTCTTTAATAAAAGACAATCCAGAATTAGCAGATGAATTAGAAATAAAAATTAAAGCACATATTAAAGAATTGGCAAGTGCTTAAATAAAAAAAGAGTTCACTACGGTGAGCTCTTTTTTTTTGTTTTATTTTTTGTTTTCAAATGCTAGTAACTGAGCATAAATTAACGCATGAACTTCTTCCCGAATCCCTTTTCTATTTTCAGCAGCTTTGCCTAAAGTTGTAATATGGGAATGAATTTTTACCCGCATAATTCCGGGGCTACCACTGAAAAAAGTATAGGAAAATCTTTTTTTATTATCAGCAAAAGTAATGGGAACAATCGGAATTTGATGGTCTATTGCTAGTCGAAATGCACCATCCTTAAAACTGTCTAATAAAATGGATTCGTCATCAGGAACACCTCCTTCAGGAAAAATACAAACACTCAACCCCCGATTAATTCGCTGTTGTGCACTATTAAAAACTTCCATTTTGCTTTTAGAACAATTTCTATCTACCAAAATACAGGTTCTTTTATAAAAAAACCCAAACAAAGGAATCCTAGATAATTCTTTTTTTCCAACAAAAACAAACGGGTTTTTTACCACCGCCAGCATTAACATTATATCAACCATTGAAGTGTGGTTGGCAACAATCATGTAGCTTTTATGTGATTCAAATTCTTGAGCTTGATCCACTTTATAATAAAACCCCATTCCAAAAAGAATACATCTTGCCCAAATTCTAGCCATCTTAAAAAAATAAGGATAGCCACTTTCTGTTGCTATAGAAGCAACCAAAAATGGGAGCATGATAAGAATGGGAATTGTCATTAGAACATAAAACCAAATACGCCAAACTATCCAAAAAATAATTTTAATCCCTCTCATAATGCCAAAAATAATAAAACAGGAGCCATTTTTTGATAAAAGAATGAAAAATAGATTATATTTTTTATTCAGATACAAAAAGCATTAGATTCATTTAAGAAAATTAACTTAAAACTTACTTATTGTTTTTTTTCACAAGTAGCTATTTAGTATAATACAATGGGATTTCTTTAAGAATAAAAATACCGCCATCTATTCTAAGCAAAATTTATTTTTGAAAATTTTGACTTTTTTTCTGAGGGATTGGATGCGAAATTAA
>CANEXR010000111.1 GCA_947443815.1 Flavobacteriaceae bacterium
CAAGAAGGGGAGGAGGCACATACCCTAATTTATTCGACGCGCATCCACCATTTCAAATTGATGGTAATTTTGGAGGTGCTGCTGCCGTTGCCGAAATGCTAGTACAGTCCAATGAAAATGAAATCAGATTATTACCTGCTTTACCCGACGCCTGGGAAAGTGGCTCCGTAAAAGGAATTTGCGCCAGAGGAGGATTTGTAATTTCTATGGAATGGAGTAATAAAACGGTAAAAAAAGGAACTATTTTTTCTAAAAATGGAGGGAAAACAGTACTCATTAGTGGAGAAAAACAACAATATTTTACTTTAAAAAAAGGACAGAAACTAACTTTTATTTGGTAAAAACGACATAATTGATTGTCAGCTTGTATCGTTGTGCCTTTTTTATAAATAAAAAAAAAAGCACTATTTAAGAACAGATCGCAATTCTTGGCGGTATTGTGAAGCGCTTTTTCCAGTAAATTCTTTAAAGGATTTATTAAAGTAACTGAAATTATTAAAACCACTTTCATAACAAATTTCAGTAATGCTAATGGGTTTCTCAGCTAATAATTTTGAAGCATGTACCAAACGGTAATCGTTAACAAAATGGGTAAATGTTTTATGAGTAATTTTTTTAAAATAACGGCAGAAAGAAGGAACAGTCATGTGTACTAAAACGGCAACTTCTTCCAGAGTTATTGCTTCTTGAAAATGGTCTTTCACATAATTAAAAACAGTGTTGATTCGATCATTATCTTGCATTTGCAATTCCATAGAAAAACCTTCTGCATTCAATACTTTAAAATCTTCGGATAGTTCTAATTCGTTCAAAATAGATAACATGTTGAGTAGTTTGTCCAATTGTGGCAAATTATCCATTGCTTCTATTTTTCTGCCGATTTCTTTTTTTGTTTTTTCTCCAAATGCAATTCCACCTTTGGCTTGATCAAATAAGTTGCGGATGTTTTTCATTTCTGAAATGTCAAAAAAACTATCACCAAGAAAGTCAGGTTTCATTTGAATAACCGTTTCGTTTATATTTCCAGTTTGCTCATTGGTAAAACCACAATGTGGCAAATGACTTCCTATTAATATAAGATCTCCGTCATTATAATAGGAAATATGGCTTCCTACTTGGCGTTTGCCCGAGCCACCATTAATATATACCAATTCGATTTCGGGATGGTAATGCCAGAGGTGGGCTTTGCTGTTTGCATTTTCTACATATTTAGAAAAAGAGAAAGAACTTCCAAACGATGGTGCGATAATTTCTAGTGTGGGTTGTATGGTTTTCATACTCCTATTGTATTAGAATTATCGTAAATGTAATTAAAATAGGTGTTATATTAACATATTTTAACCTAAAACGTTTTCGTAAAAGGTAATATAGCATACAAATTGGAAAATACTGTGTTACTAATAAGTAGCTTCTTAGGCTAACTTTGTCCCAGATAAAAATCATTATTAATCTTAAAACAACGATTATGAAAAATTTTTTAAAATTGAGTTTAGTATTTGCTTTAGTATTGACTACTATTGCTGCACATGCGGGTGGCGCAGATTTTTCGCTTAAAGTGAAAAAAGAGAATGGAAAAACAGTGAGTTTTGTTTTGAACGAAGTAAAAAATGTAGAATTATCTATTTACGATACAAGTGATAAACTAATTCATTCCGAAAAAATAAATTCAGAAGGGAATATTAATAGAGTATACAATCTTGCTGCTTTACCTGAGGGAACTTATTTTTTGCAAGCGGAAACTGAAATGAAAATTGCAAAATATGAAATTAAGGTAGTTGGAGAAACTGCTACTTTATCTGATTTAGCCATTACGGAGGTGTATAAACCGATGTTGGTTAATGTAAACGGAAAAGTTTCTTTAAGCATTTTAAATCTTGACAAATCGCCTGTTAATGTTGCAATATATGATGCAGCCAATAATGAGGTGTATAATAAGACTTTTAATGGTGAACAAAATGTGAACAAATTTTTTGATATCACAACATTAGCGCATGAGAAATATACATTTGTAATGGCTTATGACAATAAAGTGTTCACAAAAACGGTTTCGGCCAAATAGTTAGTAAATAAATTGTAGTAATTAAAACAGCTCTTTTGAGCTGTTTTTTTTTATAAAAGGAATTAATTTACAAAGGGTTGCCAATAATAGCATCCATTACCCAACTCGCATGAGTAGCGGTATGACCATTTGATGGATGTTGACTATTTCCTAAAAGATGTTCTCTCATTTGTTGGACATGATAGAGTTGTATGTTTTCAGGATGTGCAATAGTAAGTTCGGTTCTTCCTTCCTTGTTGCAAAGAATTATTGGTTCGTTTTCAAACACAGAAAATGTTATCTTCCCTTTGCTACCATATATTTCAACAATATCTTCTCGCTCAAAGCAACCAAAATTCCAACTTCCTGAGCCTGTAATTCCTGATTCATGTAGCCATGAAGCGGTAGCTGCATCTTTTGACGAATAGAGCCCTTGCTGGTTTACGCTTATGCCAGATACTTCTTTGATGTTTCCTAAAAGATGAATAAACAAATCCAAGCCATGACTCGCCAAATCGTCAAAGTAACCGCCTGTAGCTATTGTAGCATCTGTTCTCCAATTGTAAATTCCTGATAAATCTTGCTCAGAAGTTATTTTGCTTAGATGCCACCGAATATGTCTGATTTCGCCAATGCTTTTTGTCTCAAGCCATTTTTTTATTTGTTCAAAACGAGGAAGTGTACGCCTGTAATACGCAACAAATAGTGGGATTTTTTTTGCTTCAAATGCCTCAGTAATCGCCAGACAGTCGCTATAATTTGGAGCTAACGGTTTTTCTATGCAACAAGGTTTTCCAGCTTCGGCAACTTTTAGCCCATAATATTTGTGTGTGTCTGGTGGTGTTGCTATATACACAGCATCAATATTGGGGTCATTTATTAAATCCTCTGCTTGCGTATAATAACTAGGAATCCCATGTCTTTTGGCATAATCTGCTGCTTTATCTGCGTCCCTGCGCATCACGGCTTGAATAGTAAATCCCTCTGTTTTTTGATATGCTGGACCACTTTTTACTTCTGTAACATTGCCACAGCCGATAATTCCCCAACGGATTATTTTAGTGGTTTCACTCTTGTTAATCATTTTTTTAATGTTTTTAAACTAATGTATTATTAGATTATTTATGGCAATAGTTAGATAGTTGTTACTTTTTTGAATAGGCAACTGATAGGAGTATTTAGTAAATTTATATATTTTATGAGCAAATACAAAACATTGTAATGGCTTATTTTAAAGAAAACACTTTAGATTAATCAGAAGATTTTTGCTGGTTATTGTATATAAAAGAGCTTAAATTATGATTCTATTTTATTAGAATTATTTTTATTACAATGTTTTAAAAAAAATGTAAACGAATAAGGTACTTTAAAAGATAAAAATTCGAAAACTTTTATCTTTATAACTAATTGTTTTACATCTTTCTATGTGCCAATTAATTTTCAAATGTTTAAGGAGTAATTTGCTTGTTATAATTTTTGGCATACTACTTGAATATACCTAATCAAATAAATAATAGCGAAAGCCGAAAAGCTCAAGAGTAGGCAAAACCCCAATTATATTGATTATGAAAAAAATTACCCTTTTACTAGCTAGTATCTTCATTATAGGAGGTGGTGTAGCGAATGCAACAGAGAAAGCCAATTTTTCTGCCGAACGAAGATTACCTATTGATTTTAGAAATGAAGACCCAATTGTTTTCACCGAAAGAGGAATAGAATTTTTGGTCTTTCCTGATGGACAATTTGATTTTAATACTCGCCCTTCTGCAAATAATGATATGTATTATAAATCCAATAGACGAGGCAATGTAAACAGTACCTATGGTGCTCCAACCATTTCGCGCAATGAGAATTATGGTGTAAGAGTAGAACACGATACTTATGGTAGAGTAAGACGTATTGGAAATGTGTTTATCAATTATGATGCTAATGACAGGATTAAACGTGTAGGCTCTGTGTACATGTCTTATAACCGTTTCGCTTTAGAACAAATTGGTGGCATGCAAATTATTTACAACCGTCGTGGTCAAATTATAGATTATGTTGGTAGTGTAAAAGGACGTAGATCGAATGTTTACAACCAAAATAACTATGAAAGCAATAATCAGTATTATGGTAACAACCAAAATTCTGATGAGGAAAATCAATACTATTATAAAGAAAATGGTACCAAAACTAGAGTAGAGGACACAAAAGTAACAGGAAGTTTGGACATTAGAATTAATAAATAATTGGCTTAGTTGGTAATGAAAAAGTCCCGTTGATACTATCAACGGGACTTTTTGATTCAAGAAGTTTTCCTTTGCTACATTTAGCTGAAATAAAAACGGCTTGCTTTTTTTATAAAAAGAATATTATCCTAACACATCCAATAGTAAGGATGGAAATAAACCAATTATAAGATTTAGTACAATAGCAACAACAGCTACTGCATAAATCATAAAAGGTCTTCCCGTTCTTTCTTCGTTTGGTTCTTTAGTATACATTGCCAAAATCAGTTTGAAATAATAGCCAACACTTATAATTGAATTGATAACGGCTACAATAACTAAGGATAAATATCCTCCTTGAATGGTTTGACTGAATAAAACTAATTTAGCAAAGAATCCCGCAAAAATTGGAATTCCAGCCATAGAAAGCAAAGATGCTGTAAGTATAGCAGCCATTAATGGATTGCTTTTTCCTAAACCTTGGAAATTAGTTATGTCTTCGTTATTTCTGTTTTTACAAACATATAATAATACACTAAAAGCGGCAATTCCAGCTAATGAATAGGCTGAGGTATAATACAATAAACTTCCCGCAGATGTGGCCACACTCAATAATGTCATCAACATGAATCCGGCATGAGAAATTCCAGAATAAGCTAACATTCGTTTCACATTCGTTTGTCTCAAAGCCATAATGTTTCCAACGGTCATTGATGCAATAGCAATTACTACAATTATATTTTGGAAAGATCCCAAAAGGTCTTGATTTTCAAGAGATGGAATTAAATTTAATTCTGTAATCAATTTATAAAGTGTTGCTATAGCCACTACTTTTGCTAAGGTACTCATTAATGCAGTTGTCAAACTTGGAGAGCCTTCATAAACATCAGGAGCCCAAAAATGAAAAGGTACAGCGGCAATTTTAAACAGCATTCCCACAGTTAATAATAGCATTCCTATCGGAAACCATATCGGTAATTCTGCTGATAATGAACTTTCACTAATTTCAACCACGTCAAAAGTTCCCATAGCACCATAAACCAAACAGATACCAAACAATAATATTCCAGAAGCGAAAGAACCCATCAGAAAATATTTCATTCCAGCTTCGTTACTTTTTAAATTCAATCGGTCACTAGCTGCTAAGATGTATAATGAAATGGATAAAACCTCAATTCCTAAAAAGAACATGGCTAAATTTCCAAATGAAACCATAGCAACTGCTCCTGCTAATAAAAATACTTTTATAGCAATGAAATCCGAAATTTTATTTTGATGATTTTCATAAAAATGATGCCCTAAAGCAACTAAGAAAATCGTAAGAACAATAAATAAAGCTGAAAAAGCAGTAGAGAATTTGCTCACCGTAATCATGTTATTGTAGTAGGACTCAGTCGAATTAAATTCAGAGACCGTTAATCCAAGAACGGCAAGTAGTCCAATAATTGTTATCGGTACGATGGCTTTTCTTAAATTAAGAATTTCAAATAAAAGGCATAAAACACCTAATCCTATTATAGCTATTAATGTATTCATTTTTTTATTTGACTTAGTTAATTCTGTTTATTTGAGTTAAAATTTCTTGTAAACTTGGCGTAATCAAATCTACAATTGGTTTTGGATACAATCCAAAAAAGAATAGAACAGCAATGATTATCACTAAAGTGATGCCTTCATTAGTGGTTACATCTGCGAATAATTTTGAATTGCTTTCGCCCAACATAGCATATTGAAACATTTTCAACATGTAATAGGCTCCCAAGATAATCGTGGTTCCTCCCAAAACAGCAAACCAAATATTTACTTGCGAAAGGCTGTACAATACGGTAAACTCTCCTATAAAGTTAAAGGTAGAAGGTAAAGCTACAGAAGCCAAAACCAATATCAAAAACATCGAAGTGAATTTTGGTGATTGCGAACGAATACCGCCCATTTCTGAAATTACTCTTGTTTCGTATCGTCTGTAGATAATTTCCGCAACAAAGAACAATCCAACTACCACAAAACCATGCGCTATCATTTGTAAAACAGCACCACTAAAACCGTCTAATGTCAAAGTGTATGTTCCGGCAGCAATTAATCCAACGTGAGCCAAGGAGGAATAAGCTAATAATTTTTTCAAATCTTTTTGTCTTAAAGCTACTATTGAGCCATAGATAACGCCCGCTATTCCTAAACCTATAAAAACATACATGTATTCTTTTGCTGCCAAAGGAGCTAATGGTAGTTGCCAACGGATAACGCTATACAATCCCATCTTAAGCATTACTCCTGATAAAAGCATAGTCCCAACAGTGGGTGCTTTTTGGTATACCTTTGCTTGCCAAGTATGAAAAGGGATTAATGGAATTTTGATAGCATATGCTAAAAAGAATGCCAAGAATATCCATAATTGCTCACTAGCAGTTAAATTTAGTTTGTACAAATCCTCCAAAAGAAAACTACCTGCTTTTTGGTACAAATAAACAAAGGCAACCAGCATAAATAATGAACCTGCCAAAGTATAAATGAAGAATTTTACAACTGCTTTTTTGCGTTCTTCCGTATCTCCATTACCCCAAATTAATGCAATAAAGTAGATTGGAATCAATGATAATTCCCAAAAGATATAATATAAAAGACCATCTGATGCTAGGAAGGTACCCACCATTGCAAAAGACATAAACAAAATCAATGCATAGAAACCTTTTGCATTTTTATACTCATTTCCAAAAGAAGAAAATATGATAATTGGTGTTAAAGCGGTTGTCAATAATAGCATGGCTAGCGAAAGTCCATCTGCTTTTAATGAAAAGGAGACATTCGGCTTCATAATCCATTGATTCATGAAACTGATATTCTCGCCCAAATTATAATGATTTAACAAAACAACGGAACAACCTAAAGCAGCCAAACCAAAGAACAAAGCAACTTTTGAAGCAAACTTATCACCAACAAGGTACGTGGTAAAAGCACCAGCTAAAAGTAAAATTAATATAAGAGATACGTTCATAGTATAAGATTATTGAGCTAAAAATAAATAGGAAATAATGGCGCAAAGCCCTAGAACAAAACCAAAAAGGTACAAACCAACACTGCCATTTTGTAATTTTTTACCTTGATAGCTAATTTCGTTGGTTACTTTTCCTAATCCAAAAACCAATGCTGATAAAGTTGTTTCTACAGTATCTCTAAAGAATCGGGATAATCCGTTTATAGTTTTCACGAACAAATAATCATAGAGTTCATCTACATAATACTTGTTGTACAATACTTTTGCAAATCCTGTAATAGCAGCATCTTCCTCAGGGAGTGTATTTTGTTTGATATATTTAACATAAGCAATGGCAATTCCTGCTAGTCCTCCAATAACGGCAATTACCATCAAAATATATTCATTTGATCCTAAATGGTGTTCGGCTGTTGCCAATTTGGGCAAAATTGGAATCAAATATTCATTAAGCCAGCTATGTCCTGGAAAACTGATGGCACCTCCGATTGTTGCAAGAATAGCTAAAATAATTAAAGGGAAAGTAATCAAAGCAGGACTTTCATGCAAATGATGCTTTTGCTCTTCTGTTCCTCTGAATGTTTTAGAAAAAGTCAAAAACATCAATCTAAACATATAAAAAGCAGTCATGATTGATGCTATTGAAGCGACAACCCAAAGCGGAATATTGTGATGAAAAGCGACTAATAAAATTTCATCTTTAGAGAAAAATCCTGAAAATATAGGAATTCCAGAAATGGCTAATGAAGAAATTAACATGGTTGTATAGGTAATAGGCATTGCTTTTTTCAAACCTCCCATTTTACGCATGTCTTGTTCGCCATGTAAAGCATGAATTACAGAGCCAGATCCTAAGAACAAACAAGCCTTGAAGAAAGCGTGTGTGATTACGTGGAAAACAGCCACTTCATAAGCCCCTAAACCTAAAGCCAAGAACATTAAACCCAATTGAGATACCGTTGAATAGGCCAATACTTTTTTGATGTCATTTTGTACCAAACCAATAGTAGCTGCAACTAAAGCCGTTATAGCGCCAACAATCGCAATTATATTTTGAACATTTGGTGTTAAATCAAACAAAAAGTTCAATCTAGTTATCATAAAAATACCAGCAGTAACCATCGTAGCCGCGTGAATCAATGCAGAAACAGGTGTAGGTCCTGCCATTGCATCGGGTAACCAAGTGTATAATGGAATTTGTGCTGATTTTCCACAAGCTCCTACAAATAATGCAAAAGCAGCAATTGAAAGCCAATACATATTAACATC
>CANEXR010000112.1 GCA_947443815.1 Flavobacteriaceae bacterium
AAGTCACCGTTATAAATTTAACCCATCACAGTTATTTTAATCTCGATGGACATCAATCTGATCTTTCAGAGCAGGAATTAATTGTAAATGCGTCAAAAATCTTAGAAATTACTAACGAAAATATTCCAACTGGTAGGTTTTTAACAATAGCAAATCAAGATTTCGATTTTAATACTCCTAAAAAATGTCCTTCAAAAATAGATGATACTTTTGTTTTGGAAAATGGGGAGGTATTTGCCGCCTCTCTTTTTAATAAAAAAAATCTGTTAAGGATGTCAGTTTATACCAATCAACCTGCCGTTCACATCTATGTTGGTGGAAATTGTTTCAATGCCATAAAAGGAAAAGAAAAAACCAATTACCATTCCTTAAGTGGTATTTGTTTTGAAACACAGAATTTTCCAGATGCACCCAATCATGCTCATTTTCCAAATTCAATTTTAACAAAAGGCGAAAAATACCAGCATAAAACCATTTATAAATTTCAATCCTTTTAATAATGAAAAAATACCACTTAATTTTTGGATTGCTTATTGTTTTAGCATCTCAAATCTCGTGTTCTAGCGACAAGGCTAACGAAGTAATAGTAATAGAGCCGCCTATTGTAGAAGATACATTTATCAGAGCTGCAGATATTTCTTTTTTGCCTGAAATAGAAACTTCTGGAACGGTTTTGTATAACAATAACAAAGCCGAAGACATGCTGACCACATTGAAAAATGCAGGTTGTAATACCGTAAGAATTCGTCTTTGGAAAAACCCAACTAATGGACATTCTGCCATGACAGAAGTAAAAACGCTAGCCGCACGTGCTAAACAAGCAGGACTGAAAGTATGGTTAACGGTACATTATTCAGATACATGGGCCGATCCTGGAAATCAAACTACTCCGACAGAATGGAAAAACCTATCTTTTGCAGATTTAAAAACAGCCGTAGCCACATATACAACAACCATTATAACCGAAATCAATCCTGATATTATTCAAATTGGGAATGAAATTAATAGCGGTTTGCTTTGGCCACAAGGACATTTGATCAATCAAGAAACACAGTGCATCGCTTTATTAGCAACGGCTAGTGCTACCATTCGTGCCAAAGCGCCCAATACCAAAATCATGATTCATTATGCAGGAGTTAATGCTTCGGATACCAACTGGTTTTTTAACAAAATAAAAAGCGTCAATTATGATTATATTGGATTGTCGTATTATCCTGTTTGGCATGGAAAAGACCTGACATCTGTAAAAACAACTATCGATGCATTAGGGAAAACCTACAATAAAAAAGTGTTGATTGCCGAAACAGCTTATCCATTTACATTAGACTATAAGGATTGGACCAATAATATTGTTGGTTTGGATTCTCAATTAATTTCAGGATATCCTGCTACTCCCGAGGGGCAAAAAAGTTTTGTATTAGCTATTAAAACACTGCTAAAATCATCTATATACGGACAAGGTTTTGCTTATTGGGGAGGAGAATGGATTGCTTTCAAAGGCAATCAAGCTACGAATGGCTCTACTTTTGAAAACCAAGCTTTTTATGATTTCAGTAATAATGCACTACCAGTTTTAGGGGCTTTCAGTAAATAAAAGGTCATGAAAAAAAGAAACTCGCAAATTCCATTCGGTTTATTGGTATTTATAATAGTGTTCAATTATTCATGCTGTATAGGGCAGGATGTTTATGATTCACCAATAAAAGCTGCGTTTTCTAAAGGTGCTGATGTGAGTTGGTTGCCACAAATGGAAGCCACAGGATATCATTTTTATGATGCAGATGGTAAAGAAAAGGATTGCCTGCAATTGTTGAAAGACCGTGGAATGAATACTATTCGATTGCGCGTTTTTGTACATCCAAATTCGGATAAAGCGAGTGGACATTGTAGTAAAGACGAAACGGTAGCAATGGCAGTTCGAGCCCAGAAAATAGGAATGCGTATTATGATTGATTTTCATTACAGCGATACTTGGGCCGATCCTGCGAAACAAACCAAACCAGCATTGTGGGCAAAATATGATTTGGAAGAATTAAAAAACGCAGTGTACGACCATACTTATGAGGTATTGATGGCACTAAAAATGGCAGGTGTTACTCCAGAATGGGTGCAGGTTGGAAATGAAATTCCGGGTGGAATGTTATGGCCAGAAGGCAGTACTTCCAATTGGAGTCAGTTGGCACAATTGTTAAACAAAGGCTATGAAGCTACAAAAGCAATACAGCCAAAAATCAAAGTGATTGTTCACATAGACGAAGGAAATAATAACGAAAAATTCCGTTCGTTTTTTGATAAAGTAACCGAATATAAAGTAAAATACGATGTGATAGGCATGTCATATTATCCGTTTTGGATAAAAAAAGAGCATACAGAAACAAACGCCGATTTGCAAAAAAACCTCAATGATATGGTACTACGCTATGGCAAAGAAGTAATGATAGTTGAAGTTGGAGGGGAATATGATAAACCTCAAAACACCAAGGAATTGTTAGATGCTACAATTCAAGCTGTAAAAAATGTTCCTGATAATAAAGGATTAGGCGTTTTGTATTGGGAGCCACAGGGCGAAAAATCATGGAGTGGATATAGTTTGAATGCTTGGCAATCAGATGGAAAACCATCGCTAGCTTTAGATGCTTTTAAATAAAATTAAATACAAAAACAATGAAAGTCATTTTAAGAAACATACTCTTTTTGTTAGTGGTTTTTACTTTTGGAAAAGGACAGGCACAATCGAGAACAAAAGTCAATTTTGGTTCGGATTGGGTGTTTAAAAGAGAGGAAAAAACACCTACTAATTGGGAGAAAATAACCATTCCCCACACAGATAAAATAGAGCCTTTGGTAGTCAACAATCAGTTTCAAGGAACGTCTTGGTACCAAAAAAAGTTCCAATTGGGGAAGTTCAAAAACAAAAAAATATTCCTGTATTTTGAAGGCGTAATGCAAGAAGCCGAGGTTTGGATAAACAATCAAAAAGTAGCAAATCACCAAGGTGGTTATTTGCCTTTTACGGTGGATGCCACTCCTTTTTTGAATGCCAAAAAAGAAAATACAATTAAAGTAAAAGTCAATAATGAAGACAATCCAACATTTTCACCTGGGAAACCATTGAAAGACTTGGATTTTAATTACTATGGCGGAATTTATAGAAATGTATACCTGATTACTACTGATAAATTGTACATTACAGATGCTATTGAAGCCAATCAAAAAGCGAGTGGCGGAATTTATGTGAATTTTGCAAACATCACAAAAGACGAAGCTTCGGGTACCGTTCAAGTACATTTGAAAAACGAATTCGAAACAGAAAAGAAGGCTGTATTGACATTTACCTTGACTAATAAAGAAGGCGAAAAACAAGCGTTCAAATCAGAAGAGTTTTTAATGTCGGCAAATTCTGACCGAGCGATTACCCAAAATTTAGTTGTGAATCATCCCAAATTATGGTCGATTTCAAAGCCTAATTTGTACACTTTGCAAGTTGAGGTGGTGGTGAATGGAAAAACAATTGACCGTTATTCGGAAAAAATTGGAATTAGAAAATCAGAATTAAAAGCAGATGGTTATTATTTAAATGATGAAAAAATATACATAACCGGAACCAATGAACACCAAGAATATCCCTATTTAGGCTATGCTATTTCGGATGAAGCACAATATCGAGATGCAGTTAAAATAAAAAATGCTGGCTTTGATTTTGTACGAATGTCTCATTATCCTCATGCCGAGGCATTTATGAATGCGTGTGACGAATTGGGTATTTTAGTAATGAACAGTTTAACAGGTTGGCAGTTTTTTGGGAACGAAACCTTTCAGAAAAATGCGATTCAGGATATTCGCAATATGGCTAGAAGAGACCGCAATCATCCAAGTGTTATTTTTTGGGAAGCCTCTTTGAATGAAACAGAGATGAGCGAAAAATTCATGAATGAAGCTACAAAAGCTTTAAAAGAAGAATTGCCTTTTCCAAATAACTACAGCGCATGTTGGATTGACAATTCTAATTATGATATTTTTATTCCTGCACGTCAACACGGAAAAGCACCCGATTATTGGACTAAATACAACAAAGGAAATCGTAAAATTTTCATAGCCGAATACGGAGATTGGGAATATTATGCTCAAAATGCGGGATTCAATCAGACTGAATTTGCCAATTTGAAAGAAGAAGAACGAACGTCCAGACAGTTGCGCTCTAATGGCGAAAAACGATTGTTACAACAGGCGTATAATTTTCAGGAAGCGGCCAATTCAAATCGAAAAGGAGCGCAAACTATTGGCGAAGCAAACTGGGTAATGTTTGATTATAACCGAGGATATAGCAATGATTTAGAGAGTTCCGGGATTAGTGATATTTTTAGAATCCCAAAATTTGCTTATTCATTTTATCAAAGTCAGCGTGCTGCTGAGGTAGTTTTGGATGCAGCATTAGTTTCTGGGCCAATGCTCCAAATTGCGAACAATTGGACCTCAAATTCGCCTTTGAATGTTACAGTTTACAGCAATTGTGAAGAAGTGGCTTTGTATGTAAATGAGGTTCTGGTAGCCCAACAAAAACCTTTAGTGAACACTAATAGCGATGCCTTGCAACATCCACCTTTTGTTTTCAAAGTAGAAAAATTTATTGCTGGAACATTACGTGCAGAGGGTTTTATCAACGGAAAAAAAGTTATTACAAATCTAGTAAAAACACCAGAAACACCAGCAAAAATAGTAGTAAGCTATGATGTTTCATCCCAACCAATCAATTCTGATTTTCCAGATGTGGTTTTTGTTTATGCTAAAATTACGGATGCAAATGGAACCGTTATTCCTGATGCAACGAACGAAATCACTTTTGCGTTAAGCCAAGGAAATGCGGAATTAATAGGAACAAATCCAGTGAAAGCCGAAGCTGGAATTGCCACGATACTTCTTAAAACAAAAAATTTAAAAAAAGCAATACAAATCCATGCTAGCGCAGAAAATTTAGAAAAAAATACTCTTTTAATTCAAAAATAATGAACGACATTTTAATACAAAAAACAACGGCTTTTTTTGCTAAAAGTTTTGGCTCGGAACCTCAAAAAACAGTGCTTTCTCCGGGAAGAATTAATATCATTGGGGAACATGTTGATTATAATGATGGCTATGTATTACCAGCAGCAATTGACAAAATTATTTGTTTTGCTTTCGGAAAAAACGATTCGAATACTTCAAAAATAATAGCTATTGATCTTGACGATTCATTTGAATTGGACCTTACAACGGAAATGCAATTGACGGATAATGTCTGGACCAATTATATTCGGGGAGTTGTTCATCAATTAAAGATCAAGGGTTTTAAATTCGAAGGTTTCAACTGTGTTTTTAGTAGTAATATCCCTGTTGGCTCTGGATTGTCTTCCTCGGCAGCTTTAGAATGTGGTTTTCTTTTTGGTATAAAAGAACTTTTTGATTTGGATATAAAGCCTGTTGATATTGCTCTAATGGGACAAAGTGCAGAACATTGGGTAGGGATTAATTGCGGAATTATGGACCAGTTTTCGAGTGTCATGGGGCAAGAAAATAAAGTGATAAAGATTGATTGTCGAACTTTGGAATATGAATATCATGACGCCGATTTCAATGAATATTCCCTGATTTTATTTGATAGTAATGTAAAACATTCCCTGTTTTCGTCAGCATACAATACAAGACGCGAAGAATGTGAGGAAGGATTAAGAATCATTAAGGATAACTTTTCAGAAATCACTAGCTTTAGAGATTGTACAGAAAGTCAAGTGCTTGGTTTGGAAACCAAAATGACTGCAGCCGTTTTTAAACGAAGTCTTTTTGCGGTCAAAGAAATTAAACGTGTTATTCAAGCTTGTGCCGCTTTGGACAAAGGAGATATTCCAACCTTAGGCCAATTAATGTTCGAAACTCACGAAGGATTATCGGTTGATTATGAAGTAAGTTGTGCAGAATTAGACATGATTGTTGACACGCTTAAAAACGAAGAAGCGGTAGTTGGTTCCCGATTAATGGGTGGTGGTTTTGGTGGTTGTACCATTAATTTGATTAAAAAAGGACATGAGGAGCGAATCAAAGAGCAACTTACAGCACTTTATTTAAACAGTTTTGGCATAGAATTGAAAATTTATGATGTAAAAATCGGAAACGGTACCTCACTTTATAAAAACAATTAGAATGAAGAATTTCGATATTAACGAAGACCCACACAGACGCTATAATCCGTTAATTAACGAATGGGTTTTGGTTTCTCCCCATCGTTCGAAACGACCTTGGCAAGGGCAAAACGAAACAGTAACTTCGGATGCATTACCAGAATACGATCTCAGCTGTTACTTGTGTCCAGGGAATGTTCGAGCCAATGGCGAAGTGAATCCAGCCTATGAAAATGCATTTGTTTTTGAAAATGATTTTGCCGCTTTAAAACAAGAAGAGATTGCTTTTGAGGATGATATAAAGGAGACTTTTTTCAAAGCCAAACCCGAAAGAGGCATTTCTAGAGTGGTCTGTTTTTCTCCAAAACACAATTTGACTTTGCCCGAAATGGCTGTTGATGCAATTGAAAATATCATTCATACTTGGCAAAAAGAATATACTGATTTAGGAAATGTTGATTACATCAATCACGTTCAGATTTTTGAAAATAAAGGGAGTGTAATGGGATGTAGCAATCCGCATCCACACGGTCAAATTTGGGCGCAATCGTCCCTGCCAACCGAAGTGGAAAAAACACAAAACAGTTTGAAAGCCTATTTTGATCTCCATCAAAAAACCCTTTTTGAGGATTATATAAAGGAAGAATTGAAGCTTGATGAACGCGTGGTTATGGAGAACGATCATTTTGTAGCCTTGGTTCCTTTTTGGGCTATTTGGCCCTATGAAACCATGATTGTTAGCAAACGCAATGCGTCCAAAATAACTGATTTTACAACTGCAGAAGTGACAGATTTTGCATCTATTTTAAAACAGTTGACTACAAAATACGACAATCTTTTTGAAACCTCTTTTCCGTATTCATCTGGGATTCATCAGTCGCCTACAGATGGAGAATTGCATCCTGAATGGCACTTTCACATGCATTTTTATCCACCATTGTTGCGTTCGGCTACCGTAAAAAAATTCATGGTTGGCTATGAAATGATGGGAGAATCACAAAGAGACATTACACCCGAAAAAAGTGCTGCTGTTTTGAGAGCGCAGTCTAACATACATTATAAAAATAAAGAATGAAAATAGTAGTAACAGGAGGTTTGGGTTTCATCGGTTCGCATACCGTTGTGGAATTACAAAACGAAAATTTTCAAGTAGTTGTTATTGATGATTTATCCAATTCCTCGCTTGAAGTTTTGGACGGTATAGCACGTATTACTGGCAAAAAACCCGTTTTTGAACAAATTGATTTAAGAGATAAAAAAGCAGTTCAAGGTTTTTTTAAAAAACACGATGATGTAGTAGGTGTAATTCATTTTGCCGCCTCAAAAGCGGTGGGCGAAAGTGTTCAAAACCCATTATTGTATTATGAAAACAATATTGCTTCTTTGGTTTATATTTTGCAGGAGTTGCAACAAAAAGAGCTTGCTAATATTATTTTTAGTTCTTCTTGCACCGTTTATGGTCAAGCTGAAACAATGCCAATTGCCGAATCAACGCCTATTCAACCGGCGATGTCACCTTATGGGAATACCAAACAAATAGGAGAGGAAATTATTACGGATGTGACTAAAATAAGCAGTCTTAATGCCATTTTACTGCGTTATTTTAATCCTATTGGTTCGCATCCTTCTGCCGAAATCGGAGAATTGCCTATTGGTGTTCCTCAAAATTTGGTGCCTTTCATCACACAAACTGGAATTGGATTGCGCGCATCATTATCCGTTTACGGAAACGATTATCCCACGGTTGATGGTACTTGTGTTCGGGATTACATCCACGTAGTCGATTTGGCGAAAGCCCATGTCATTGCTTTAAAACGATTGGTAGAAAAAAAGAATACCGCCAAATTGGAGATTTTTAATTTGGGCACCGGCACTGGAAGTTCTGTTTTGGAAGTGATTAGCGCATTTGAAAAAGCCAGCGGACAAAAATTACCGTACACTATTGTGAATCGACGTGAAGGGGATGTGACTTCGGCTTACGCCAATACGGAACAGGCGAATAACATTCTTGGCTGGAAAACCGTCTCCACATTAGATGAAGCTATTGCTAGTGCTTGGAAATGGGAACAAAAAATTAGAAAGAGTAACTAGATAGTACTCTTTTTAGAAGTAATAAATAAAGTGATGTGATGAAAAGCAGTAAAAAAAATTAAAAATAGCCTTTGTTAAGCCTATTTAACGTATACAACAATAATAAATGTAAAAAATACATTTATAAATGATGTAAATAA
>CANEXR010000113.1 GCA_947443815.1 Flavobacteriaceae bacterium
ATTTACACGGATTATATTCTCTCAAGTGTAATTGAAGATTTAAAGCAATTAAAAGAGTATAAAAGTGCCATGATTTTTGTTTCAGATCATGGAGAATCTTTAGGAGAAAAAAATCTGTACATGCATGGAGTGCCTATAAGTTTTGCTCCTAAAGAACAATATGAAATACCCTTCATAGTATGGGTATCTGATAATTCAAAACAACTTAAACCTAACAAAACATTATCTCAAAACCACGTGTTTCATAGTGTTTTGAAATTTTTAAACATACAAAGTCCTGTTTATAATGAGGAAATGAATATTTTTAAATAAATTAATAGCAAGATTTTGTCAAATTTTGTGGGGCAGTATTTGATTCTACATTTGCTGTATTTGCAAAGGTATAAAAACAAAAAAAGTCGAACATTGCTGTTCGACTTTTGTCGGGGTGGCAGGATTCGAACCTGCGGCCTCCTGCTCCCAAAGCAGGCGCGATAACCGAGCTACGCTACACCCCGAAAGCGAGTGCAAATATAAAACTAATTTTGAGTTTTGCAAGCGATATTTTCAAATAGAATGCTATTATTTTGAAATAGCTAAAAATGATATTTTTTTGAGTATATTTTTTATTAAAAAACTACATTTGTAACTTCAAAAATGTAATAAAAAGAACTATGTCTGATACTATCGAAAAAATAAAATGCCTAATTATAGGATCTGGTCCTGCAGGGTATACCGCTGCTATTTATGCCGCAAGAGCCAATATGAATCCTGTTTTGTACCAAGGAATCCAACCTGGCGGACAACTGACTACTACCAATGAAGTTGAGAATTTTCCAGGTTATGTGGATGGCGTTTCTGGTCCTGAAATGATGGTGCAGTTGCAAGCTCAAGCACAGCGTTTTGGAACAGATATACGTGATGGTTGGGCTACAAAAGTTGATTTTTCTGGCGATGTTCATAAAGTTTGGATTAATGACACTAAAGAGTTGCATTGTGAAACGGTTATTATTTCCACTGGAGCTTCTGCTAAATATTTAGGTTTGCCGTCGGAACAACATTATTTAAAAATGGGTGGTGGCGTTTCTGCTTGTGCAGTTTGCGATGGTTTTTTCTATAGAAATCAGGAAGTTGTTATTGTTGGAGCTGGAGATTCTGCTTGTGAAGAAGCACATTATTTGTCTAAATTGTGTAAAAAAGTAACCATGTTGGTGCGTAGTGAAAAATTTAGAGCTTCAAAAATCATGGAAGAACGTGTTCGAAAAACAGAGAACATTGCCCTATTAATGAATCATGACACGGTTGAGGTGCTAGGAGATGAGCAAGTAGTTACGGCTGTAAAAGCTAAAAACAAAACCACTGGCGAAATTTTTGATATTGAGGCCACAGGTTTCTTTGTTGCTATTGGTCACAAACCGAACACAGATATTTTCAAAGCGTACTTGACATTAGATGAAACGGGTTATATTGTCAATACTCCTGGAACTTCAAAGACCAATATTGAAGGTGTTTTCGTAGCGGGTGATGCTGCAGACCATGTTTACCGTCAGGCAATTACTGCTGCGGGTACAGGCTGTATGGCTGCTTTGGATGCCGAAAGGTATTTGGCTGCCAAAGAATAATCCCAATTATTTTTCATGAAAATGCTCCCAAATAGTGTCTGTTTTTGGGGGCATTTTTTTTTCGGTTATGAGATTATTGTTACTTCAATTTTTTAAGCAATTTAGCTTCGTCATTAAACCGTCGTATTTCTATTTTTGGATTTCCCAAAAGTTGGATTTCTGATTTATCTGCGGCATCAATAATTAGAGTTGTTTCTGCAAATATGCTGCAGGTGCTATAGCTTTCGGTTGTAATATCGGCATTTTTTAGGGTTAGTTTATTTGCAGTCAAATTCGAATTGTTGTCTAATCGGATGTTGGCGTTTGTAGCTTCACCTTCTAGGTTTGCATTTGATTTTTCGTATAAATCGCATTTCAAATTCACGGTATTCACTAAGGCTTTCAATGTAGCATTTTTGCTTAATTCAATTGTGGCATTTTCGGATTTTAAATTCAGTTCTGTTTTAGATTTATCATCGCATTGCAAAAGGAAATTTTTTGAATTTACATTCATATAAAATTGTGAAAAATCATGCGCTTTGAAGGTAATATCGTCTAGTTGAATTTCTTGAATGGCATTAACAATAGCTTTGTTTTTGGAGGTTATACTATTTAAATCACGGGTATAGGTGACTCTTACGATTAATTTCTTGAAGTTTGTGGCTTCTTTTAAAGTATAAATTCGAAGTATTTTATCTCTGCTATCAAAGGCAATTATTTCGTGCAGGTTATCATCTGCTTCTATTTTTATTTCGTTTTTTTCGCCTCGGTCTAAATAGAGTTCTATATTGTCCTCGACTTCTATGGCATTGAAGTCTGCTACTATTTTTGGCGCTACTGTTACGGTTTTGGAACCTTTTATTTTTTCTTTATTTTGTGCCAATGTGCAGGTGGCGGATAAAAGAAGTAGAAGTATAGCGGTATATTTTTTCATTTTCATTGGAATTAGAATACGTACAAATATAAAAAAATCATCCGCTTTGAGGGATGATTTTTTAGATATTGAAAAAAAATATAACTTATTGTTGGTTGATGCTTGCTCCAGAATTAGCATTCTTTTGGAGTGATTTTGGAACTATATTGTAATTAATGTTGGAACCACTTGAAGCATCTGCATTTAAACTAATTATAGGATGTACAATTTGGGTACTTCCGCTTGAGGCTTCCGCAACAATATTATTTGCTAATAAAGAAGCAGCTTCAATACTACTTCCGCTGGAAGAACTTGTTTTTAGTTCCAATGCCATTCCTTTGACCATTATAACGCTTCCGCTACTGGAATCACAATTAACAGTGTCAGCTTCAACTGTTACGTCAATATTGCCTGAACTTGAGGTGATTAAATGAATGTTTTCTCCTTTCAAGGTATTTGTGCTTCTAATAGTGGCAGAACTAGCGGCTTCTAATTGTTCAATTATAGGCATTTTTACAGTTACTTTTTTGGAACCAATGTTCAGAAAAGAGTTGTAATCGCATTCTATAATAAGTTTTCCGTTTTCTATTCGAGTGGTAATTTCATTTTGCAAATTATCATCTGCTTCTACTATAATTTCAGTCTTATCAGATTGTTCTAGCACCAAATCTATGGCATTGTTAACCTCAATACTTTTGAAATCACCTTGAACATTTCTTTTTTCGATGGTAACATGGCCGCTACCTTCAATAGAGCGATTGTTTATTATAGGATTGCATGAGCCAAATAAGAAGGCTATAATCGCAACAACAATAAATTTAGTGATTAATGTGATAATTTTTATCATAGCGCTAGTTTTTAACAATTACACCGTCTTTGTCTTTAGAGAGTCCTTTTTTTGTACCCGTATTATTAACCGTAACAATTTCTCCATTTACTTTTACTGTTGTGGTTGTAATGCTGTCATTTTCGGTGACATTGGCAGTTACATTTACTTCATCGTCATCATTGCCATCATTATTATCATCAGGGCAATTCAAACATTTTATTTCATCAGTACTTACTTTATAAACGGCATTACTAATTTCTGGATCCCAAGTAAAATAATCGCCATCGGTACGGTCGTAATTACGGACACTACTGTCTAATTTGAAAAGGCTTCCTTTTGGTAAGAACAAAGTAATTTCAATTTCTTGACCTCGGAATTTATTTTTGGTTTCGATTAGTAAGTAATTGTCTAAAATTAAATGATTTCCTTCTATTTTGACTCCATATTTTATTTTTTCAGCTCTTTGTTTGGCATCAATAAAAGAATTTCCTTTTGCTGTTTTTTCAATTTGGAGGTAAGGTAGTTTTTCATCAGTGCGAAGAATTTTAATCCCTACATTGTTCGAATAAATAAATTGATTGTTAGCTGAATCTTGTACAAATTTGAATTCATCTCTATCATCAATATTATCGGTATAGTATTCGTTGTATTTGAACTTTACATACAAAGTATCGGTTGGAAGTACATTTATGGTTTCTTTTTTAATGGTTTTTCCATTATAAGCTAATTCGGATGCTTGTTTAACACCTATTGAAATTAAGATAGCAATAGCAATTATCCAAAGTGCCAATAGGGTGTATTTTACAATGTTTCCAATAGATTTTAAGTTTGGAGTTAATAATTTGAAACCTAATAACACTAAGAAAAAGAAGGGGATTCCAACGGCAAAAAACATTAATAACCCAAAAGACCAGATTGGGTAATCCGTAACGTTGCCAGCCTCTACAAAGCTTTGCCATGGTACATTGATAAAATCAGAAGAACCTAAAGTAAATACTCCTATCAGTAAGGATATCAATACTACAAATCCAGTTATAATAAGAATTACACCAAGGAATTTAGCAAATATTTTAAAAATTGTCATGATGAAATCACCAAAAGAACTTCCTATTTTTTCTGCACCTGTTTTTATCTGATTTCCGAATTTATCATAATTTACATTTTTGATTTTATCAGAAACGCTTTCAAATTCTTCACGAACTTTTCGTTCTATATTTGAAATATTAACAGGTTCTCCTGTCATTTCTAGTTTTTCGGTTGTAGTAACTGCTTCTGGAATGACAATCCAAAGAATGATATACGCTAAAATTCCGGTTCCTGCTCCCCAAACTAAAAGGATTAAAACAATTCGAATCCATACAGTATCAATTCCAAAATAGTGACCTAAACCAGAAGCCACACCCCCAATCATTCCCTTTTCTTTATCACGGTATAATTTTTTGGTTTTTCTGGAATTGTTTTCAGTGAAGGTTTTTGAGCTATTTAATTCGTCTTCAATGATATAGTCTTCTGGTTGCCCCATTACGGTTATCACTTCATCGACATCTTTTAAACCGATTACATGTTTGTCGCTTTTTTGTTTTTCGTTCAATAATTCCGAAATACGCATTTCAATGTCTTTTATGATTTCGTCATGCCCTGAGGAGTTAGACAAAGAGCGTTTTATGGCATCAAAATAACGAGTTAATTTTTGGTATGCATCTTCATCTATATGAAAGAACATTCCGCCTAGATTTATATTTACAGTTTTGTTCATGACTATTATTGTTGGTTTGTGATTAGATTTACGGCATTAGATAATTCAGACCAAGTACCGTTCAATTCGTTTAAAAAAGTTTGTCCTATTTCGGTTAATCCATAGTATTTTCTAGGTGGTCCCGAGGTAGATTCTTCCCAACGATAGTTGAGTAATCCATCGTTTTTTAATCGGGTGAGTAGCGGATAAATGGTTCCCTCCACGACCAATAATTTAGCGTTTTTCAAAGTGTCCAATATTTCTGAAGTGTAAGCATCTTTTTCTTTTAGAACGGATAAGATGCAAAACTCGAGAACACCTTTGCGCATCTGGGCTTTTGTGTTTTCAATATTCATAATTCTCTTTTTTGATGTTGTTGTTGATTAGACTATTCATTTTTTGATTGATGATTTGTAATTACTATTTTACCTTTACTTGATGAAAGGAATTGTTAAAGGATATTCGTATTTTTCTCCATTTGATGCTTTTATAGAAGCGTATATGATTAAAAAAAACTCGGCCACTTTGATACAAAAGAATAAAAAAACGGCTATTAGCCCTATTGTAATTATGCCAATATTATCTCCAAAAGTAAAGTCATTAAAGACAAAGTCATGGTGGTCATTCCATTCATTAAACGGAATGTTTTTTAATACAGTTACAATAAAAATTGGAATGGCAATAAGTGCAAGTGTTAACGAATAAACCAATAAACTCAATTGAAAATTCAAGGTTTGTTTTCCATGATGATTCACAAATTCTGATTTATCTTTGTTTGTTGTCCAAATGATTATTGGAAATATATAATTTCCAAACGGAATTATATATTGACTTAATGCACTCAAATGCGTAAAAGTAGCGGTGTTTTTTTCGGTAGTTGCTTCCATGATTAAAAGTATATAGTAATTTCTTATGCAAATATATATCCAAAAGACAGTATCTTGTATCGCATAGTAGTAAATATTAACAAAAAATTAACATTTATATTTTTATATGTACGCATAGTATTTTTTTGTATTTTAGCAAAAAAACTAGGGATAATGAACACGGAATGATTTAAAATTCAAAAAAACAAAGAAAAATTCAAAACCATATTCCTATAAAATATTAGCTTCCTATGAAACTTACTGCCACTAAACTCAATCAATTTTTAATTTTTAAATTGCCCTCTGCCTTTTTATGTGGAGTTCGGGTAAAAGCTATTGACGGGGATACCTGTATTGTATCCGTTAAACACCGATGGATTAATCAAAATCCATTTAATTCGATGTATTTTGCCGTACAGGCTATGGCAGCTGAATTATCTACTGGGGCATTAGTGATGTATCATATTCAGAAAAGTGGTCAGAAAATATCAATGTTGGTGGCCAATAATAAAGGTAATTTTACAAAAAAGGCAACGGGAAGAATTACTTTTGTTTGCAATGATGGTCATTTGATAGCAGCTGCTATTCAAAAAACAGTTGCTGATGGAACGGGACAGACTTTTTGGATGAAATCCATCGGGACAGATGAAAACGGGGTACAGGTATCCGAAATGGATTTTGAATGGAGTGTGAGAATAAAATAATAGAATGTATATAAATTAAAAAAGTCTCTAAACAGAGACTTTTTTGTTGGTTATAGTTTGTTGCCTTAGCTTAACATTTTTTTCCGCTTTTGGCATCAGCGCTACATTTTTTTCCATCTGCTTTGCATTTAGCTTTGCATTTTTCTACTTCTTCGGCGCTCATTTTTTTAGCTTTCGCTTCTTTTTTGCTGCAGCAAGCTTCTTTTTTTTCTTTTTCCGTTGTTTTGGTTTCTTGGGCATTAGCACTAATTGTAATTAATGCGAAGGCTAAAAGGGTAATTATTTTTTTCATTTTTATAATTTTAATTCTGATTTTATTTTATTTTCTGATTGCAATAACAAACTGCTTGCCAAATATAAAAATAATAAGTAATAGAAATTTTAATTTTTTGGTTAATATTTACTTAATTAGTAAGTCTTTGTAATTTTATAACAATCATCTGACTATTATTTTTTTGCTACAATCTCCTTTAGCTGTTTTTAGTTTTACAATATAAACGCCAGCAGCTGTATTTTTGATTGGAATTTGTATTTTAGTTTGATTTTCGGTACTAGTATTCCAATTTGAAATCATTTGCCCCAGTAAATTAAAGAGGATTACTTCTTCTACAGGCGCATCCGTCTGCTTATTCTGGATGATTAAAATTTTATAATTACTGGCATAAAATACTTTGATTCCGGTATCAGTAACGGCTTCGTCTATGTTAAGTGTTTTATTTTTATTTTAGAGAGGCAATTTCTCCAAAATTTTGTCCATATCCTATGCAATAACTAAAATATTAAAAGAGTAGTAAAGGGTATTTTTTTTCATAATAATTACACTTTAGCATTAAATAATTACTAATTTTTATAAAGAGGTATAGGGTTAATTTATACCGTTTTAGTTGTAATGTGATGTTTATTATAGTGGTGTTTTTTTATTAAAAAAAAGATTTGTAAGGATTTTAAAATATCAGTTTTGTGTTTTTTAGGTTTTATTATTTTGTTTTGTGGTGTAAATTTTATTTATCTACTTTAAAAGTATGTATTTATAGAATTGTATTGTTAAAAAAAATCTTTTATTTGATTACCTGATTTCATCTACCGATAAACGGTTCTTTTTCAGGAATAAAAAAACCTTTTTTAATTTTTGTAGTGTTATTAAAAACAAAAGACCGCCTATTATGGCAGTCTTTAGTTTGATTAGGAGGTTTTTATTTTAAAATAAATTTTTTGCTAATTATTCCTGTGGTGGTTTTTATTTTGGCAATGTATACACCAGTACTACTATTATTGAAAGGGATTTGAATGTTTTTTTGGTCTTGGTTGTCCACCTTCCAAGTACCGATTGCTTGTCCAATAATATTAAAAACAGTTACTTTTTCAACAACCATATCTGTTTTTTTGTTGTTTATGGTTAGTGTGTTATTATTTTGTGTGTAGAGGATTGTTATATCTTTATAGTTATAGGTATCAACACCTAATGTTTTATCTGTGAATCGGAGTGAAAAACGAGTATTGTTTTTGCTCACTGGTAAGTTTGTTTTATAGGGTTTAGTCCGAATATCATTATAGGTTTTACTTTCATCATCATAAATGAATATTGGTTGTTCAGGATCAACATTTTCGATTGCATCAATATTAAAACTCACTTCGCCTTCCTTATTTGCTTTTACACC
>CANEXR010000114.1 GCA_947443815.1 Flavobacteriaceae bacterium
TCGGTTTTATTTTGATTTTTATGGAAGCTATTGAGCCTGAACCGAAAATGCAAGAGAAAGACCTACTGTATCAAGTTTTCACCAATTCGTGCAATTTATTGAATCCCTAACCTAGATTTCAGTTTTAAAAACAGCAATGCAATTTTATAGGCTTCTTCAGAAGAGGAATTTCGTTCGCTTTTAGGAATTTTATAAATCGTACACAATTCATCTAAAGAAAATTGTTTATCTGTGATGTCGTGTAATTTTCTGTACATGACATCAATATCCAAAGCTTCATTTTTCAACCTGCCACAATCTAATTTTTCAAGTGCGGCATTGATCATTTCTACATCAAAATCAATGTGGTGTCCAACTAAAACGGCATTACCAATATAGTCAATCAATGATTTTAGAGCATCTGGCTCCACTAGCTTTTTCATTTTACTTTCAACAATAAATTCATTCGACAAACCATTGTCATGAAGGAATTTATATTGCAGTAAAACTGCTTCGAAACTATCACCAATAAGAATACTGTTGTCAATTACGGCAAAAGAACCAATAGATAAAATAACATCTTTGTGTGGATTTAACCCTGATGTTTCAGTAGACAGAATTACAAATCGATTTGATTTTTTTTCAAATTTAGAAAGGTATGTTTTCCAAAATTCGGGATGTTCTTTGTTGATGTTTTTAAGCCAGTCCAGCATAATTATGAAAATTGCGTGAGTTGAAATTTACTTTTAATTAATTCTTCTAATTCCCGCATTGGGGCAAAGGCATTTTTTAATTTTTCTTTATCAATTTTTGACAATTCATTCATGTTAATGTATTGCCCAGAATCATCATTTTTTAACCCTTCAATAGTTCTGAATTTGGATAAAATTAAAAAAGCTTCCGCACAATTTAAATATACTTCGGCATTTTTTGCATCCACAATAGCTAATTGTTTGAAACGCGAATAGGTATTGTTAATTCCTTTGATGTTATAACTTAATGCAAATAAACGAGCACCATCAATTAGCGGCATTAATGCACGGGTTTTAATGTCAAATTTATTTTTATTGGGACCTTCTTCTTCTTCCAACATGAATTTTTTAAAGAAACTCAAAGGCGCATTTTTCTTCAAGGCATCGTTTCCTAAGAAATCAAAGAATAAGGTGTTGTTTTTAGCATTCTTAAAAATGATGGTTTCGATTGCTTCTTCAATTTTAGGTTCTCCAAAAGCAATTTCATAATCAAAGAAAATACTACTCAAATCATTGCTGTTTTCACCTGGAGTATTCATCCAGCTGTTGTATTGTTTTGTCCAGTCTGTCAATGATTTACACCAAAGCATATTGCTGCCCATGTGTCCATTAGGACAAAATTCATAACCCACTTTTTCAAGAGTTGCGGTCGTTCTTTTTCCAAGTTTAATGAAATAATCTTTTACTTCTCGGTATTTTTCTGGGGTAACATCTTCAAAGATTAAAATACTGTCTTGATCGGTCAGTAACAATTGTTCTTTCCGACCTTGACTACCAATGCTTAACCATGCAAAACGGGCAGGAGGGGAGCCTAAATCTAAAATAGATAATTCGACAGAACGTTTTATAATGGCTAAATTGATCTCGCTAGCGATATTATTGACATGGGTTAATGGGATGTTTTTTTGAATAGAATTTTGGATTAAATCCGTCATTCGGTCCCGTATTTGTTTTAAATCTTTTGCTGTTTGGGAGCGTTTTATTTCTTTTATTAAAACTCCAGGATTACTAGCCTGTGCAACAATTAAGTCGTGTTCTGAAATAATACCTTTTACTACAGATTTATTAGTACCATCTAAAGTAACACACAAATGGGATACATTATTTTTGATCATTAACAATTGCGCTTCCGCTAAAGAGACGTTTTCAACAACAGTTACAACAGGAGAAGACATGATTTTATCAATGGATACGGATATTGGAAAACGACCTGTTGCTATTTTGGAACACATATCCGCATGAGTTACAATACCAATAGGAGTATTATTATCACAAATAACGATGCTGTTAACCAAATTATCAGTCATGATTTGGGCAATTTCCGAAACAATGCTAGTAATGGTCGCTGTAAAAGGTGATTTATTATAGGTTAAAGACTGAAAATATTGCATTTCCGATTGTTGATCGGAATAAAATACATTGTCGGATATCAGTTTACCACGTAAATTTTCTTTGTCTTTATGGTTACTTGTATTTGAAGCAAAACTTTCAAGCAGAAAATCTAATACTTCCGAATTATTAGCGACAAAAGGCCTGAAAGTAGCAATTGGAATAGCATAAACAATACTTTCTTCCCTAGCTTTTGCCGTCATCATATAGTTGTTTTTAGCAAAAAAAGGACGCAATCCAAAAATATCACCTTCGTGACATTTGTTTAAAAGCGTTTCTTCAGCATCAGCAATTACGGATAAATTAATCACTCCTGAAGCTACAACATAAAAACTATCGTGTAAAACGTCGTCAATTTGGAATAAGGTTTTATGTTTTTCAATATTCACAACGCGGATACTTGTAGCAATTTCTGATAATTCTTGAAAAGTTAAATTATCGAATGGCTGGTATTCTTTTAAAAAATCAGCGATATGCTCTGCAATTGTGTTCATAATTTGTTTTAGAGTAAAGTATTGCTCGTAAAAATAATAAAATAATGAATTAGAATGCTACCAATCCTTAAGTAAAAGCGTTAATTTATAAAATTCTTAATTTTTTCTTAAAATAACTAAGAATAATTCCAAATTTGATTCTGTTATTTTAAATTTATAACTTAAACTAAAATATTTTAAATCATGGGATTACAAAAAAAAATACAGTTTTGTCTTATTGCCTTATTAATGGTAACTGTAGTAAGTGCACAAGATAAACCAGCAAGTCCTCCGGAAGTTGCTAATGGAACAATTAATAGCGCTACAATTCAAATTAAGTACAGCAGCCCATCCGTAAAAGGAAGACAAATTTGGGGGGGATTAGTTCCTTTTAATGAAGTTTGGCGTGCAGGTGCCAATGAAGCAACAACTTTTGAAACCGATAAAGATTTAACTATTGAAGGATCAAAATTACCAGCTGGAAAATATTCTTTATTTATAATACCAAGCGAAACTGCTTGCATAGTTATTTTTAATAAAGATGCTAAGCAATGGGGCGCTTATAAATACAAAGAAAAAGAAGATCAACTTCGTGTAACCGTAAAACAACAAGTTGCAGAAACAATTGCTGAAAGACTTTTTTATGGTATAAATAAGGATAATGTAGTATTGAGTTGGGATAATTGGAATATACCATTTTCTGTGCAGTAATTTTATTTCACATTTTTAAAAGAACATTATCTATTACTAAAATAGGTAATGTTCTTTTTTCTTTCATAGTTTAGCTTTATGCAAATCAATAATAATCAATTTATTAAATATTCTATTTTACATAATATAAATTATAGTGCAAATTATGACAATACAAATTAACCTCGTTTTTACTTATTTCAAGCAAACAATAATCTGAGAATCTGCGGCAATACAATACAATGTATTATTTTAAATAAAACAATAATCTGAGAATCTGCGGCAATCAATATATTTTTTTAAATTAAATCAATAATCTGTTTTACTTATTTCAAGCAAAAAAAAATTTTCAAATAAAACAATAATCTGCAAATCTTCGGCAATGCGATAGTATCAGTGACAAAATAAAACCAATCGTTGACAAGTAATTATTTTATATTTGCAAAAAAAAATTCATGACCGAAACAACAATGACCAAAGGAAATTATATCAAATTAATTTTAATTTTAGGTTCGCTAACAGCACTTGGTCCATTTTCTATAGATATGTATTTGCCAGGTTTTGCAGCAATTGCAAAAGATTTAAATACTACAGTTGCAGAAGTCTCTATGACTTTGTCTAGTTATTTTATTGGAATTTCTGCGGGCCAATTATTATATGGTCCATTATTAGATCGTTTCGGTAGAAAAAAACCATTATTTTGTGGCCTTTTAGTTTATATTTTGGCGTCTTTGGGTTGTGCTTTTGTAAAAGATATTGACACTTTTATGTGGTTGCGATTTTTGCAAGCTATTGGAAGTTGTGCCGCAGCAGTTGCTTCGGTTTCGATGGTTCGTGATTTATTTCCTGTAAAGGATATTCCTAAAGTTTTTTCATTATTAATGCTGGTAGTTGGTCTTTCGCCAATGTTAGCACCAACTATTGGTGGTTATATTACAGAAGATTATGGTTGGCATGTCGTTTTTTTAATTTTAATGTTTTTAGGAATTGCTATTCTTGTTGCCTCCCAAATTTTACTTCCTAATAGCTATGAACCAGATCTTTCTATTTCATTAAAACCAAGGCCTATTGTTACTAATTTTATAAGTATTTTAAGAGTACCTCAGTTCTATACTTACGCCTTTGCTGGCGCAATGGCATTTTCGGGATTGTTTACTTATGTGGCGGCCTCCCCTATTTTATTTATGGATATTTTCAAGGTTGAGCCCAAAATGTATGGTTGGATATTCGCTTTTATGTCGATGAGTTTTATTGGTGCAAGTCAGCTTAACTCCTTATTACTAAAAAGATTTTCTAGTGAACAAATGATTTTTGGCTCTTTATTGTGTCAATCTATAGTGAGTATTGTTTTTTTAATACTTGCTATGAATGGTCTTTTAGGTTTATATGAAACGATTGCGATGTTATTTTTATTTTTGGCCTGTTTGGGTATTTCAAACCCCAATATGGCTGGACTTACGCTTGCTCCTTTTTCAAGAAACGCAGGTAGTGCTTCCTCATTAATGGGTGCAATACAATTAGGATTGGGTGCTTTGGCCTCTTCATTAGTTGGTATTTTTGTTAAAAATACAATTACTCCAATTGTTGTAATTATGACATTGACCACCCTTGCAGCTTTTATAATTTTAATTTTGGGGAGAAGTAAAATTAAAGAAACCATTGCACTTTCTCCCGATGAAGAAGTTACAATGGTTCATTAAATTAATTCGGTACGATACTACTTTTAATTAATCAGATATAAAAACGTAAAAGTTAATTTTTCTTTTGTCTTTTGATATTTTTTTCAGAAGGCTCATTTTTATTTTGCAACAAATAATTAGCCAGTAATTTTTCAATTAATTCGTCTTTTGTAAGATGATGAAAAACGGTTTTTATTTTGGTTTTTAATTCTTGATTTACCTCATGATTGGGTTTTGTTTTGAAGATTTGTTTAGCCCACAAAAGGGTATTATTTTCTTCAATACTGGCAACAGTAGGTTTTTTGAATTGGGTGAATTGAATGCCTAATTCTCTTTCAAAATCAGCTATTTCCGCTGCTTCTTCGGGTTGCAATACAGTTAAAGAAAGACCTTTTGCCCCTGCTCTTGCGGTTCTTCCACTACGATGCACATACACTTCGTAAACATCGGGTAGATGATAATTGACTACATACGAAATCTCTTTTACATCTATTCCTCTTGCTGCCAAATCGGTAGCCACTAAAATACTAATGTGGCCCTCACGAAATTGTTCCATAATTCGATCCCGAATTCCTTGTGATAAACTTCCGTGCAAGGCTCCAGATGAAAATCGGTTAATTGCTAAATTTTTAGCGAGTTTATTAACGGCTGCTTTTGTTTTGCAAAAAATAATTCCGCGTTCTCCTTCTTTTGAATTCAAGAAATGCATTAATACATCTAGTTTTTCAATCGGATTTACAACAATATATTCGTGATCTATTCCTTGATTCCCTACTGTTTCCATACTGGCACTAACTTGAACTGCATTTTTGTTCAAGTAGTTCTGTATGAGCTGCTTGATGGTTCCTGGTAAGGTAGCTGAAAATAAAAAGGTTTTGTAATTTTTAGGTAATTCGGTTATGATTTCATCTAAACCTTCTTTTAAAATACTTACCATTTCATCCGCTTCGTCGAGGACAAGGAATTGTGTTTCTTTAATGTTGATGGCTTTGCGTTGTATCAAATCGATTAAACGTCCTGGTGTGGCAACAACGATATGTGTAGGTATTGAAAGTCTTTCTATTTGTGGTTTTATTGGGATTCCACCACAGATTGCAGCAATGGAAACTTGGGGCATGTACTTGGCAAAATCTTCTAGATTTCTAAAAATTTGCTGTCCTAATTCCCGAGTTGGGACTAAAATAACAGCTTGAATTACAGGAGAATCGGTGTTGATTAATTGTAAAATTGGCAATCCAAATGCAGCTGTTTTTCCCGTTCCAGTTTTGGCAAGTCCTACAAAATCGGTTTTGTTGGATAAAAGTTGCGGAATTGTTTTTTGCTGAATTTCTGTAGGAACTACAATTTTCAAATCAGAAAGCGCTTTCAGTATGGGATTAGAAATTCCTAAATCAGAGAATTGTTTTTGCATTTTTTTTTGGATTTTTTAAGATAAAAAGGGATGAGAACTACTTTGGTTTTTAGCCCCGATAGTAGTGAAAATCCTTATGGGCCGGGGTTCGGCCCATAAGATTGTAACGAATAGCGGGAAATAGCTCCTTAAAATACGGACTATTTTTGATTGCTAAATAGGAATTTTATCAGTCCGGTTCATTCATGATTTTTTCTCGGTATTTCTTTCCTGTTAGTAATACTAATTTTAATTTATAATCATCAACAAGCCATTCGCGGTAGTTTTTGCTGCATTGACTTAAGCATTTAGAGTAGCGTTTGATGCGGCATTCTATATCGTCATCTAGTTCTTTTCCAAGGGCTTTGGCTTCTTGTAGGGTTTCGGAATTATCGACGCACATGGCGGCGTGTTGTTCTAATGATTTTTCTAGTACGACTTTCGAGCGTAAATTTTGTTTGATAATTAGTTTGTGTTCTTCATCGACATCAAAAGTTACGACTTCTGTTTTGCTGAATTTTGCTCTTAATTCGGGAGGCATTGCGTATTTGAAATACAATTCAATTTCGGTATCATCACGTAAATTTTCTAAGTAAAACTCGGGAGATTTGAAGATGTGTTGCCAGTTTACGGGTTCGCTCCATAAGCCAAATCGCGCGGCATTATTTCCTAAATCGATAACGGTAAATTCGTCTTTAAGCGGTAATTTTCGAGAACCACGGCCAATCATTTGAAAATACAATGTCAGTGATTTTGTAGCTCTGTTTAGGATAATTGTTTCTACTGTTGGTTCATCAAAACCAGTTGTTAAGATGCCGACAGAGGTTAAAATTGCGTCTGGTGTGTGTTTGAACCAATGCAAAATATCTTTTCGTTCTTCGGTATTACTGGTGTTATCGAGGTGGCGTATGGCATATCCAGCTTCTCTAAAGGTTTCATAAACGTACAATGAGGTATTGATTCCGTTATTGAAAATTAATGTTTTTTTGCCTAATGATTTTTCGGTGTAGGCGTGCAATAATTTTTCTTGCATGGCCATATTAGTGTATAAATCATCGGATGATTTTACGGTATAATCGCCGTTGATACCTACTTTTAAAGAGGTTAATCCTACGTCATAGCTGTAGGTTACGGCTTTCGCCAAAAAGCCTTTGTCTATCAATGAACCAATGGTGTCACCAACGATTAATTCGTCATAACTTTCATGCATTGGTAATTTGATGTTCGAACTCAAAGGAGTTGCAGTAACGCCTAATATGAATGCATTTTTGAAAGAACTTAATAGTTTTCGGAAGGAATTGTAATGGGCTTCATCAATAATGACTAGACCAATGTTGTCCAAATGCAATTTTTCATCATTGATTCGGTTTTTCAGCGTTTCTACCATGGCTACAAAACAAGAATAATCGTTTTGGTCTGGGAGGTCTTTTACTTTGCTGTTTATTATTTTGTTTTTTACATCAAAACCTTTGAGCATTTTGGAGGTTTGCTTACAAAGTTCGATTCGATGTGTTAAAACGACTACTTTTTTATCATGTTTGGACAAATACCGTCTAACAATTTCTGAAAAAATCACTGTTTTTCCTCCGCCAGTTGGCAATTGATATAGTAAATGGTGCTGTTGTGGACCATTGTCTATGCGCTCAAAAATGGCGTCAATGTCCCCTTTTTGATAGGCATATAGTTCTTTTTTGTCTTCGACTTCTATTTCTATTGTGTTTTGCAGCATTACTTTTTGTTGGATTTTTGCAAAAGTACACCTAAAAAACAGTTATTTCGCTACTTTTAATTCAAAAGAAATAGGAAGGATTAAATAAATTTAATTTAAGGCGTAATTTTCTTATTCCAATCGTTCGAGAATACTGTCAA
>CANEXR010000115.1 GCA_947443815.1 Flavobacteriaceae bacterium
AGTGTTGAATCCGGTATTGGATTTTTTTTATTTCCGTATAAATACAAAGAGTGGTTGGTATTTTCTATATCAAAAATCTCTTCAATAGTTTTTTTGATACTTTGTATTCTGGGGTCACAAAACTCTATTACTTCTCCAGTATCGGTCATAATAATATGATCATGTTGCTTATCAAAGTATGATTTTTCATAATGAGCCTGATTTTGCCCAAATTGATGTTTGCGGACTAAAGCGCAATCCAAAAGTAGTTCTATAGTATTGTAAAGTGTTGCCCTACTGACACGGTAGTTTTTGTTTTTCATTTTGATATATAGATTTTCTATATCAAAATGCTCTTCACTATCATAAATTTCCTGAAGTATTGCATAGCGCTCAGGAGTTTTACGATGTCCTTTTTTTTCAAGATACATTGTAAAAACATTTTTTACAATTTCTTGGTTTTTGTTATTGTCTGTGGAAATGAGTGTCATATCTGGCAAAGATAATTTTTTTTGTCTAAAGTTTAAAGTTCAAGGTTTAAAGTTTAAGGATAAGTGTTAAAAAACACATTCTTTTATGTTTTGTAAACTCTTGTAACTTTATCAATTCCATCAATTTTTTTGATATTATTAATCATTTTTTTGAGAATGGTGTTATTCTGAACAATTACAACAACTTGACCATGAAAAATTCCTGCATCGGTGTTTAATGAGATACTTTGGATATTGACGTTCATGTTATTTGAAATCACTTTTGTTAACTGATTTGTAAGCCCTAAAATATCCATTCCTGTAATATTGATAATTGCTTTGAATTCCTCTTGTGAAGAGTCAATCCATTTGGCAGTCATAATGCGATAGGCATAATTTGACTGCATTCCGATAGCGTTTGGACAATCTTTTTTATGCACTTTTATTCCTTCATTGATGGTTACAAAACCAAAAACATCATCACCAGGAATCGGGTTACAACAAGGAGATAATTTATAATCCAATTTGTCATGCTCTTTACCAAATACAAGCATGTCGTAATTGCTACTGATGATTTGTTTGTGAATATCTTCATCAGCAGTACTACTGGAATTTCGTTTGATTTTATTTTTGAAAAAATTAATAAACGTATTGCTTTTTTGAGCAGCAAAATCCTTGAGCTGTTGGTTTTCAATAGCGCCAATTCCTACTCTATAAAACAAATCTAAACTGGTTTTTAATTTAAAGAAATTAACCAACTCGTTTATTACTTGCTCATTAAGTGTTATTTTTAAGTGCTTTAATTTTCGAGTAAGCAGCTCTTTTCCTTCCTCACCAATTTTTTTGGTATTCTCGTTTAGAACGTTTTTGATTTTTGTTTTTGCTCTCGAAGTCGTTACATAATCAAGCCAGTTGGCGGTAGGTTTTTGATTCTGCGAAGTAATTACATCAATCTGATCCCCACTTTTTAATTCGTGATTTAAAGGGACTAATTTTCCATTAACACGTGTTCCTCGAGTACGAATTCCGATTTCGGAGTGAATACTAAAAGCAAAATCCAGCGAAGTAGCTCCTTTGGGCAAAGACTTAATTTCTCCTTTTGGGGTAAAAACAAAGATTTCTTTTGAATATAGATTCATTTTGAAATCTTCCACAAAATCTACTGCATTGGTTTCGGAGTTTTCTAAAGCTTCTTTTAATAAATTCAGCCAAACATCTAAACCGCTTTCTTCAGTTGCTCCATTTTTGTATTTATAATGGGCTGCATAGCCTTTCTCTGCAATTTCATCCATGCGTTCACTTCGTACTTGGATTTCTACCCATCGCCCTTTTGGCCCCATAACCGTAATGTGTAAGGCTTCGTAACCAGTTGATTTTGGTGAGGAAATCCAGTCTCTTAATCGACTAGGGCTGGGTCTATAGTGGTCTGTTACAATAGAATAGATTTTCCAAGCTAGAAATTTTTCTTCATGAGGATTGGATTTGTATACAATGCGCAAAGCAAATTTATCATAGACTTCATCAAAACTAACGTTCTGCGCCTTCATTTTTCTACGAATAGAATAAATGGATTTTGGTCGTCCTTTGATAATGTATTCAAAGTCTTCTAAGTCTAATGATGCCTTAAGGACATCAGAAATATCTTTTATATAAGCATCTTGTTCTTCTTTGGTTTCTTTTATTTTACTGACAATGTCTTCGTAAATAGCAGGTTCTGTATATTTTAAACCTAAATCTTCTAATTTTGTTTTAATATTGTACAACCCCAAACGATGGGCTAGTGGTGCGTAAATATATAAGGTTTCGGATGCAATCTTGGTTTGTTTGTCTTCCTGCATGGAATCCATAGTTTGCATGTTGTGCAAACGATCGGCAAGTTTTATGAGGATTACCCGAACATCATCATTTAATGTTAAAATCATTTTTCGAAAATTCTCCGCTTGAAGAGAAGCGTTCAAATCCTTTTGCACCATCGATATTTTAGTCAATCCTTCCACCAATTGCGCTACTTTTGGATTGAATAATTTTTCAATATCTTCTATTGTCATTGGAGTATCTTCCACCACATCGTGCAATAAAGCTGCTGCAATTGAAGTGGCTCCTAAACCAATTTCGGATGCTACAATTTTTGCTACAGCAATGGGATGAAAAATATAGGCTTCGCCAGATTTTCGTCTTTGTTCTTTGTGGGCATCAACCGCAACATCAAAAGCTTTACGAATAAGTTTTTTATCTTCAGTAGTTAAGGTTTGATAACTAATTCGAAGTAATTCTTTATATTCTTGAGCAATTGCTTTATTTTCTTTTTCAAAATCAATTTCTATCATATCGGCAGGGTTCAATTCCTAAAAATAACAATAAGTTAGGAGATTTGCAAGGAAAAAGTTTTAGTTTTAAATTTACATTTAAAGGTGAAAAAGAAAGAATTGAAAATAAAAAACAGTAATTATGGTATTTTCTTGAAATCTAAATCTTGAAAATCATAACTAAAATCAGTTAGTTCAGAAATCGGCTGCATTTTTAAACCAATTACTTTTCCTGTTGTATCACATTCAAAAAACAAATGGGCATCGGCATGAAAATAAGCATTGTCCCATTTGACCACAAAATTATTTTCTTTGTACAGAAATACTTCTCCCGAAAGTTGTGGAGAGCGTTTTGATGCAAAGAACAATTTTCCTTTTTTCTCTGTAAGGACAATTTCTCCAAACCAATTGTCTTTGAAAGTACCAGTGAAGGTATTGAAATCAATTTTGAGTTTCTCTTTTTTATTTTTTGCCACTGTTGCCCAAACTTCCTCTGTTACTTTATCGGCAGTTTCTTCGTTTGCTTTTATTCGATTGCTGTAAATAGTCACATAATCCTCGGATTGAATTCCTAAATAGCTATCTTTTATGGTATTGGTTATTGCACTAAATGCGGCTCCAGATTGTTGATTAGTAAGAACAATAATCCCTAAATTAAGTTCTGGTAACAAGGTGACTTGCGTAACAATTCCCTCTAATCCACCGGTGTGAGTGGCTTGTTTGTATCCCTTTACATCACTTAGAAACCAACCCAATCCATATCCGCTAAAATGAGTGTTATAAGGCGCTTTTGTATTGGCAGGAATTATAGTTTGTAACTGCCACATTTCGTCATGCTCTTTTTTAGAAAATAATTGTTTGTTTTCTGAGCCATATTTTCCATTATTCATTTGCATAATAATCCACTTACTAAGGTCATTTACGCTAGAATAAATTCCTGCTGCTCCATCAAAAAGTTGGTTTTGATACCGTTTAATTACTTTTAGTTTTCCATCAATTGGGACATGTGGTGCAATTACATTTGAAGTGTCTTTTAAACGTACAAAAGAGGCTGCGCTTTTAGTCATTTCAAGAGGTTTCATAAGACGTTCTTCTACAAAATCGCACCAGCTTTTTCCACTTACAACAGAAACTATTTCGCCAGCTACAATATACAATAAGTTGTCATAATCGTATTTCGTTCTAAAAGCAGAAACCGGTTTTAAATATTGTAAATTTTGTATAATATCTTGGGCGGTAAAATTACTCCCATCAGGCCAAATCATCAAATCACCAGCACCAAGTCCCAATCCACTTCTATGGGTTAATAAATCGCGAATCGTAAATTCATTCGTTACATAATCATTGTACATTCTAAAATTTGGCAAGTATTGGATAACTTTATCATCCCATTTTATTTTTTCTTCATCAACTAATATTGCTAATGCTGCACTAGTAAAGGCTTTACTGTTTGATGCAATTCCAAATAACGTATTAGCATCTACTTTTTCGTTTGTTAAAATTGATTTCACACCATATCCCTTGGACAAAACAACGGTACCGTCTTTTACAATTGCTACTGCAATTCCGGGTACATCAAATGTTTTTAAGGTGCGCTCCACTAATGCATCAACTTCATTGGATGTAATTTGTGCAAAAGAATTTGAAACTAAAATAACGAATAATACAAGTGTGATTTTGAATTTTTTCATGTGCAATTGTCTTTATATGAGTTATGTGTTGTTAAAATCAGTAATTTTTAATTAAAATCCTCTTTGTCTTTTTGCCTCAAAAATCAAAATCGCTGCTGCAACCGAAACATTCATGGAATCTATTTCGCCTTGCATCGGAATGATGATATTTTGTGTAGCAGCCTCTCGCCATTCTTGAGTCAATCCCGTTGCTTCCGTACCAACTACTAAAGCGGTTGGTGTGGTATAATTTTCAATATGGTATGGATTTGAGTTTTGCAAAGTAGCACAATAAAAATTTATTTTTTTCTCTTTTAAGAAGGCTATAATTTCTGAAGTTGTCCCTGTCGCAATTTGATTGGTAAACAAACAACCCACACTAGAGCGCACAATATTAGGGTTGTATAAATCACTTTTGGGATTGGCAATTATAACCGCATCAAGATTGGCTGCATCAGCAGTTCGAAGTAAAGCACCAATATTTCCAGGTTTTTCAGGAGCTTCTGCCACTAGAATTAATGGATTTTCAGACAATTGTAAATCGGATAATTGTGTGGATTTGGATTTGGCTACAGCCAAAATACCTTCAGTAGTATCTCGATAGGCTAGTTTTTGATAGATTTCTTTGTTGATTGCTATCAATTCAGCATTTTTTGACAATTTTGTGGCCTCAGCTTCTGAGCAGATTTCTGGTAAAAATAAAAGAGTTTCCATTTCATAACCACCTTTTGTGGCTATCGAAATTTCACGATGTCCTTCAATTAAAAAAGTTCCTGATTGTTTGCGTGCCTTTGCTTTTTCCTGCAATAACACCAACGATTTTATAAATGGATTCTGTACGGAAGTGATTTGTTTCAAAATTAGAATTTCTGAGTTTCTGAAGTGCTAAGATACTCCGTTTTTTCAAATCTGCCACCTCAAATTGAAATCCTTTGTTTTGGTTTTTAGCAATTGCTAACAGACAAAAAATTGATGTATATTTTTTGAAGGATAACTAGACTTTTTTTGCAAATTTAAAATCAAAACACTACAAAATTCCTCTCGCCTTGATTTCTAAATATTTATTTATAGTATCCAAAGTCAAATTCTCGGGTTGTGTCAATACGGAATAAATACCGTATTTTTTCAATTCATTGACGATTAAACGTTTTTCGAAAGCGAATTTTTCGGCGATGACTTTATCGTAAACATCCTGAATAGTTTCCGTTTTTTTATGGATAAGTTCGTTGAGTTCCGTATTGTTAAAAAAGACAACAACCAATAAATGGTTTTTCGCAATCCCTTTTAAATAAGGCAATTGTCGATGAAGTCCTTCCATGGTCTCAAAATTAGTATACAAAATAATCAAACTTCTTTGGTTGATGTTTTTCTTGATATCTACATACAATCGGCTGTAATCACTTTCAAAAAAATCAGTTTTGATGTTGTATAGATTTTCTAAAACTTTTTGCATTTGAGAGGCTCTTTTTTCAGCAAAAACCCGATTTTCAACTTTTTTAGAAAAAGCAAACATTCCTGCTTTATCCTGCTTTTTTAAGATAACATTCGATAAAACTAAGGTGGCATTAATAGCATAATCCAATAAACTCAAGCCGTTGAAAGGCATTTTCATCACCCTACCTTTGTCAATCACCATATAAACAGATTGGGATTTTTCATCCTGAAACTGATTGACCATCAACGCATTTTTCTTAGCAGTTGCTTTCCAATTTAAAGTTCGAATATCATCTCCAGTAACATATTCCTTAATTTGTTCAAATTCCATAGTATGTCCAATGCGGCGAATTTTTTTGATTCCATATTGAAATAAATTATTCGAAAAAGCAATCAAATCATATTTTCGCAGTTGAATATAAGAGGGATAGGTAGGTACCATTTGATCTTTGTCGAAAGTGAATCGTCTAGAAATCATTTGCAAAGGCGAACTTACATAAACATTTAAATTTCCAAAGAAGTATTCTCCGCGTGCTGTTGGACGCAAAAAATAATTCATTTCCTCTTGTGACGATGCTTTTAATGCTCTTTTGATTTCAAAATTGCGTATTTGAAATTGAAAAGGAATCTCATCGATTATTTTTATGGAAATGGGGAAGGTATAAAAGTTTTTGATGCTGATAGTTATAAGGTTTTCATCACCATTAGATAATTTTTCGGGTGTAATTCGGTTGGCTTCAACTCCTTTTTTTGCGAAAAATAAAATCAAAATGTCCAGCGCTAGAAAGCTAATCAGAATCAGCACGATATACCATACCGCATGATATAAAGCTGGAAAAATGAAGGCACAGACAAACATTCCTAAAATTGCTATAAGGGCATAGAAAAAGAAGTTGTTGATGTATAAACTTTTGATTAATTTCATAATTTTAGGAACCATTCATGAGGAAATAAGTTTCGAGTTAGCACTACGGATATTTACCTTGGAATTTCTACTGTTTCTAATATTTGTTTGATGATTTCGGTACTTGTAATGCCTTCCATTTCACGCTCTGGAGTTACAATAACACGGTGTTGTAGCACAGGAATTGCTGCTTCTTTAATGTCTTCAGGAGTTACAAAATCACGTCCGCGAATAGCAGCAAAACCTTTGGCTGCATTCAAAATGGCTATCGATGCTCGTGGTGAAGCGCCAAGATATAAAAAAGCATTTTCTCTAGTATTCAGCACAATTTTGGCTATGTATTCAATCAAATTATGGGCTACTACTACTTGTTTAACTAAGGCTTGGTAGTGTTTGATTTCATCACCAGAAAGTAATGTTTTTATGTTTTCTAATTTGCCTTGATTTTGCAGCAAATGTTCTCTTTGAATAATGGTAATTTCTTCTTCTAATTTAGGGTAATCAATTGAAATTTTAAACAAAAAACGATCCAATTGTGCTTCTGGTAAACGATAAGTTCCTTCTTGTTCAATGGGGTTTTGGGTGGCAATTACTAAAAAAGGTGTTTCAAGAATGTAGGCGTTTCCATCAATGGTGATTTGGCGTTCTTCCATAACTTCAAAAAGTGCAGCTTGTGTTTTGGCAGGAGCCCGATTTATTTCGTCAATCAATATAAGATTTGAAAAAATAGGTCCTTTCTTGAATTCAAATTCTGATTTTTTTAAATCAAAAATAGAAGTTCCAAGAATATCCGAAGGCATCAAATCGGGTGTAAACTGAATACGACTAAAACCAATATTCAAGGTTTTTGATAGCAATTTGGCCGTGATTGTTTTGGCAACTCCAGGAACCCCTTCAAGTAATACATGCCCATTAGAAAGGATGGCGACCAATAATTGGTCAATCATTTTATTTTGCCCCACAATTACGGTTGCTAGCTCTTGTTTGATGGCATTTATACTTTCTAAAAGCGGACTCAGATTGATTCTGGATTCAAAATTTACGTTCTCGTTTGTGATTTCGTTTGTGATTTCTGGCGTGCTTGTATTTTCCATATTTATTTGATTTTCTTCTTTCACTCCAAAAGATGCTTTCGAAGTGTTATTTGTTTTATTAATCTTGTTTGCTATTTTCTATTTTTCAATCTACCACTTCTTCAATGGCATTATTGATTTGAATTAAATCTTCTTCAATACTATTATGCGGACTTCTTCGGTGATTGTTAATCAAAAATATTGCATTTTTAATTGAAACTAGGCTTTTTCCAGATTTGAGATGTAATTTTTTTACAAAATCGTCATCAAGATGGTTCGTGTCAATCAAATATTCATTTCTGATTTTTTCAAGAAAATAAATAATTTTTTTATCGATAATATTGTCATGATCACCTTCTTGATAATATAAATTTC
>CANEXR010000116.1 GCA_947443815.1 Flavobacteriaceae bacterium
CATGTCGGTGGGTGAGCGTCCAGTTTTCGGGTGTATAATCGCTGTAAAAATCAAAAAGAGTAACAATAACTTCTAGATTTTTTTGTGCTGCTAAATCTAGTAATTGGTTTAGTTTTTTTAATTTTTCGGGATTAACATCGGCTTTGCCAAAATCTTCATATTGAATAAAAACACGAATCGTATTCAGCTTGGCTTTTCTAATGATTTCAAAATCTGCAGCAATTGTATCAAGATTAAAGTTTTCCCCAAAGGTATCCCAAGCGGCATTTTTCGGGTAATAATTAATTCCTTTTATTGTAAATTCAATATTATTTTTAAAAATTTTCTTTCCAATTACTTTAAAAAAAGGAGTTGCTTTAACCGTATCTTTAACAAAGGCTACTGTAGGCAATTTCTGAATGTGTCTGACCCTCCAAAATCCATCTTCCAAGAGCATCATAACTTTGTAAGTTGCAGTGTCTTGAATTTCGGTAATTAATTTTCCTTCTTGAAATATTTTTTGGTATTGAATTACATTTTTGTCTGTAAAAACTACTAATTGCCCATCTGCGCTGTAAAATTCTAATTTCGGATTGTGCTTTAAAGTAGTGGCTTGTATTGTTACTTTTTCTTTTTTATTGAAAGCAATAGACTGGTATAAATTGGCTCGTGTATCCAATGTATAATAATCTTCAATACCGTCTTTTTTATTGGTTTTATGGGACTCATTTTTGATATACCACGAAAAAAGGTAATCTCTTTCTATCGTTTTCAGAGTTGTTGGTTCCATAACTCTACCTGGATTTTCTAGACTTTCCCAAGTTACTTTTGGTAAATAGGTATTGATAGTTTCTTTTTCTAAATGTAGCATTGATGTTCTACTAGCACCAGTATTTAAATACGTTAAAACATTATTAATTGCTAATAGCAACAATAGATTTAGTAAGATAAAGGAACTGAAAAGTACAATTCGAATCGTATTTCTGTTGTTAATTGATATCATAATTTAGAATTGAAGTTTTTTTGGTAATTCCCAAGGTTGTTATTTCAAAGCGATATGTTTTTTCTTTATAAAAATCTTTTGAAATATAAAAATTGGCCAGTCCTTTAGCGCTTTCTTCAAGTTCCGTATCGACCAATTTATTGTTGTGGAATATTTTAACTACAACTCTAATTCCGTCAGGGACAATTTGGTTCATAAAACTTTTTAATGGACCAACAGTTAAGAGCCTGTTTTTATTTGAAAAATTATAATTGAAGTTTGAAATAATCGGTTTGTAATTAATGACTAGGGAATTACTTTCTGCTATTCCAGTCACATATCCTTTTATCGAGTACGTTTCTTTATGATCAGGGTGTAGCATTTTTGCAGAAGCAATACCTTTGATAGTAGTGCCAAATGTTTTTAACACATAATTGTTTTTTGTTCTAATTATAAAGGATACTAAGGTGCCGTCGCTTACCGTATTTCCATACGCATCTTTTATCAAGGATGTGCTTAAATCTGTGATTTGGTTTCCATCGGCAAATTCATGATTTCGTGAAAAAAAGATAGTGAAATTAGTTGCAATATTGGGATATACTTCGGTTTCTATTTCTTTTACTGCTATAGAGTCACATTGAGTAGAAACTAATAATTTTCCGGATTTATTGGGCGAATAAATATTTTTCCAAGCAATGAAATCTTTGGTTTTTATTTGGTCTACGGTTATGTTTTCCAGAAATTGATGTTTTATTAAAGTAGGGGTATTTGTTCTTTTTGGGTTGTCATAACTGTCGGTTGGTATAGTAACCATCATTGTATATTCGGAGCCACCAGCCAAAATACTTGGCGGACCAAGGTAGTTTTCTATTTTTGTTTCGGTTTTATCATTAGGAAAAATTTCAAAAGTTCCTTTCAGGCAGTTTTTATCATTGTTGATTAAAAACCATGAAACAACGCCTGCTTTTTTTGTATAAAAGTCAGGAAGGACAAAACTTATTTTTCCATTATTATTTTTTCCATTAAGAAGTGTTTTTCCATAATCATGAACAATGAAGAGCTTTGGTTTGGCTGTCTTTGATGGGGTCAAAAAAACAAGATTTATTTTATTTCCGGCCTCAAAATTCGAATTGGGAGTTTGTAATGTAAATTTTAATTGTTTTGATTTTGGCAAAGAAGTTGCAAATGCTACTAGAATTAGAGCAAACACGGAAAACAAGAGCGCTGTTTTTTTTGTTATCATCGTGGATTTCCAATATAATTATTGATTTCGATTTTAATATAGTTGAACCCTTTTCCTTTTACTTCTTGTAACTGTTCTGGTTCTTGATTTTTATTTCGATTTGGAACCACTTCTCTCGAAATAGATTCGTTGGTTAACCCATTTACAAAGCAATTTTCTAAAGAGGATTTAATAACTTTATTGTTGCTTAAATCTAATAATTTATAATCAAAGTAGTTTTTTCGCTGTACTCTAACGCCTTCTCGCATAAAGAAATGGTCCACATAAACTAATTCTTTTTTGGCATCATAATACGATACTAATAGTTCCGGAATAGTACTTTCTTGTATGCCGAAATTAAAAAGCGTTCCTTTGATATGATTGCCATCTATTTCAAAATCGGAGAGGGCTACTTGGGTGTATAAATCGGTAATGGTTACGTTTCCAGCACATTGAATATTAAATGTAGAAGGTGTTCCTTTTATATCCAATGGAGTGTATTCATTTGGGTTGAAAGTTTTAGGTTTTACATCGGTATTTTTAATCCAAGCAATGTCTTCAAAGTTAACTTTAAAGCTTGTAATTTCCTTTGGCATTAATTTGTGTTTGATTACATATTTGGCATTAAATGAGGCTAGTTTTTTATTGACTTTGTCATATAAAGTGGCTTTCAAAACAACATCAGCAGGTACATTATCAACATTCTGAACCTCGCCAATTATAATGTATTCTTTATTAAAATCAATTAGTTTTACTGATAAAATTTCCAACACAGGTTGTTTTAAAACATCATCATGATAGGTTTGTTGTGTCGAAATTTTTCGTCTTCCATGTTTGAAAAATTCGGTAAGGTTATTCGATACAAACTGATCTGGTGGAATGTCTAAATCTAATTTATTAGGTTCGATATACCAGTTTCCCTTTATTTTGACTACTTCGTGAATGTAGTCTTTTGATATAATTTCTAATGGAGTAATCCACTTTGTTTTGGCGAGTATTTTGGCTGATTTTTCGGTTTGAGATAATATTTTTATGTCTATGGCGTCTAATTTGGCATAGGAATTTAAAATTCCGTCTTGAACAGCTGTTTCGAGCATAAATTGTGATAGTGTTTTGTTTCCGTTAGGGTCCAAAAAGGAATGTGCTTTTTCAAAATTTTTGAAATCTAAGGCGTCATAATACGATTTAACCACATTTTTTGGACTTAATTGTGAGGTGTTGTTAAGGTAAAATAAGAAAGTAAAATAAGAGATGACAACCAATAATACCGCCGCCCAAAGGTGTAAAATAATAATTATTTTTTTAGGAAAAGAAGGGTATGGAATTGCAAAATTATAAAAATCAGGGTGAATACGAGGCCTTAATTTTAAAGCACGGTAAAAAATTGCTTGAATATTTAAAACAAAAGCGATTGCAACGGTCAATAATGGGATTATTCCCCACATTAATTTTTGGTATAAGGGAACGTCTTCAAAAGGGAGGATTTTTGATAAAGGAGCAACATTGAGTTTTTCCCATACCATGATGCCGTTTTCTAGTTGTGTTAATCGGTGCCAACCCGAAAAATATAAAATAGGATCGTAGAATTTATCATTGGAAAACACATATTTTAAATTGTATTTTTCAGGAACAGTCAAAAATTGTTGCAAGGAACCAATACCTTCTAATCCCCTAAATTTTGAATTCTCTAATCGTTCCACAGCACGAGATGTCAATTCCGGTAGTCTTCTGGCAGAATGGTAATTACCGTCAACAGTTAGCGCTTTTGTTTGATAGGAAAGAGTTGCCATTTGATCTCCAAAGCCCAATGGTAAATAGCGCCACTGATCGTGTTGGTCTTGATTTAAAAAATTGATTATCGGTAACGTATTTATTTTTTGAGGCTGAAAAGGTCTAAAATATCCTAATGTAATAGTGAAAATTGCCATAAACAAAAAGGAGCCTGCAAACAATCCCGTTAAGATTTTGTAATAGACTGAGCCAAACCGATTTTGTATTGCATCTCGCAAATCGCCCTCAATCAAACGATAAGCGAATTCTCCAAACATGGGTAAACTCATAATGGATGCCCATAATGTAAACCGGTCCAGTGTTAAGATATTAAATGCATTATTCCCTAAAATCTTGATTGGGATTGGAGTTGTACCGCCTGTTCCCAATATGGTTAACAATGTAATTGATAATCCAAAAAAGATATAGCGTTTGGAATAATAGCGGTAAAAAATGTATGGTAAAACAAACATTAAAATGCCCCATGGGATTACAAAAAACATCAATCCAGAAGAAGTCACTTCTAAAAAATTATCACGACTCCCATGTGGAATTGGAACTTGTGTAATAGGGTTTTTCTTTGAGTTAATCCAATAAGGTAAGATACAGAATACAATCAAAAATACTCCAGAACCTCCAATTAGGATGATTCTTTTGAGTAATGAAAAAGTAGTTTGAATGAATAATTTGATTTTTACTTCTTTATAAGACCCTGCTTTTTCTTTGGCCACATCCATCACGGTCATTCCTATTAGAGGTAAAATGAAGAAAATCATTCCAAAAAGAGGTGTGACATGATGGGAACAAACAGTTACAGCAATTAGCGAGACAGAATTAAAATAGTGTTTGTATCTTCCTGTTTTAATCCAAAGATAGATTTCGGGAAGCGAGTGCATCAAAACAGAAATTCCAGTAATACTAGGTAATTGCCCAAAAATATGAAGCGTTTCTACAAATGAGGAAGAAAATACAGCCAAAAGCGATGCATATCCCGCAACATTCCGATTGCCAGTCATTAACAAAGCAAACCGATACACGCCAGTAATAAAAAGAATGATAGCAATTATAGCAACCGTAAAAAGACCAAATTTTAATCCTCCAATCAAGGATAATGCTCCAATGCATTGATGCACTAATGGAGGATAACCCATAACAGTAAAGCCGGTATACCAGCTATAATTCCAAGGTTCAAACCAACTGTTAGCATAATGATTACCAAAAAACAAATGAATTAAAGCATCATAGGTGTTTTCTAAAGTAAAAAAAATTGCACTCGAGTGGAAGACAACTCCAATTAGTAAAGCGACTAATAAATATTTATTTGATTTTTCTCTCAATTGATAAGTGCTTTGTTAGACTTTTGTAAATATAACGTATATCAGTCAATTATAAATAACTACAGTAAACATTCATTCGTCGAAACATAGCTACCATTCGTCTAATTTATTAAAATAGTAGGGATATTAAAAATAAATTTGACTAACAATTTTAAAGCTAATAAAGATGAAAATTTTAATAGTTGACGACAGAGAATCAGTATCACTTTCATTGAGTACCTGTTTAGCTGATTTTGGATACCAAGTAAAATGTGCTAGTACCATTTATGATGCTACAGAAGTTTATAATGAATTTCATCCCTTGATGGTTATTGTATGTATTAATGAACCGCTTTTAAAAAGCAATCATTGTGAAAAATATTTGTTTGGTTTGTCGCATAAAATCTTAGGGATTGATGTCATAAAATACATTAGAAAAGTAAAAAAACATTTTACTTCTATCATGGTTTTGTCTGAAGAAAATAAAGAAAATTTTATTCTAAGAGGAAATGAATTTGGTTTTTCATCTAATTTATTCAATAGTATTGATAACAATATTAGAATAAGTTTATTAAAAAGTCGTCAATTGATTGGAGGCAATGCTTTGCCTACCACCTTAGGGACATTGCAATAAAATAAGAACCTTTTTACCTTTAAATTACAATAAAAAACAAAATTGAAGCAGTAATTTTAGTATTAAAAGGCTGCTAATTCCAACAAAAATCCAGAAGCTTACATAAATTAATCCAAAAAAAATCTTTTTTAATACCACAAAAACCAAGGCTCATTTAAGTTGCATACTTAAATGATACTTGGTTTTTATTTATTTGCAATCTTAAGTATTTGTGTTTATGCATAGCAAATTTAATTTAGAAATGTGATGTTTTATATGATTGCTTTAATCATTGCAGTACTATTTTCAATTTGACCCAATGATAGCACATTTAGTAAAAATGTTACGCGATTTTTTTTATTTTCGTTTCTAAATAATTCAACTCTAGCTTTTTTACAATAAGATACTGTAGATTTTGTTGTTGTATATTTGAAAAATTAACAATACCTTAGAGGAAATTTATTGTCTTAATGAGTTCGATGAAATTGATAATTTTTTAAGCTCTTTATTTTTTAATAAAATTTAGACAACCCTATGTCGTTTTAAATCATTTTTAAACCTACTAAATATGAAAATTTTAATTGTAGACGATCAAGAACTTGTATTATTATCCCTAGAAAAATGTTTGACGGATCTAGGTTATGAAGTCATTAACTCCCATAATGTTTTTGATGCCATAGAAAAATACGATCTATTTAGTCCCAGCCTTGTAATTGCAGATATTAATATGCCTGGTTTAGCCGAAAAGGATTATCCAGAGTTAGAAATTATAAAAGGCCAGGAAACATCGGGATTAGATATTGTTCGGTATATAAAAAAAATTAAAAAACAAGATATACCAGTCGTAATTCTTTCTGGAAATAATGATGAAGATATTATTTTGAAAGGCTTTGATTTAGGCGTTTCTGATTATATGAAAAAACCCCTCAGCTTAAGCGAAATAGGAGCCAGAGTAAAACGATTAATCGGTGCTAGAGAACAAAAAACAGAAGCCGTTGTAGACAATAAAAACAGACTCATTCAAAACAATTGTATTGGGGTTGTCATTCCATGTTATAATGAAGAAAAAAGATTACTTGGTGCTGATTTCAGAAAATTTGTGCACAAGAATTTAGGCTATCATTTGTGTTTTGTAAATGACGGAAGCAAAGACAAAACATTAGAAGTACTTCAGGAATTAAGAGAAGGGAAAGAAGATTATATCAGTATTTATGATTGTCCACAAAATGGTGGAAAAGCAGAGGCAGTTCGATTAGGGATGTTGCATTTAGCAAAGCAAAGCCAGTTTGACTATATCGGATTTTTAGATGCGGATTTGTCCACTAATTTCGAAGATTTTGACGATTTGGTTAATACAATTGCCAATTCTAATTATAAAATTGTCAGTGGTTCACGAATCAATAGAATGGGAGCTGATATCGCCAAAGAATCGGCCCGAAAAATAATCAGTCAAACCATCAATTTCATTATCAGAAAAACATTGGGAATGGATTTTAAAGACACTCAATGCGGTGCCAAAATTATGAGTAAAGAAATTGTTGATAAAACATTCCAGAAAAAATTCCTTACCAAGTGGCTTTTCGATGTAGAAATTTTTATGAGAATGAAAAAAATATATGGAGCAGAAGAAACCAAGAAATTAGTTTGCGAAAAACCACTAAACAGATGGGTGCACATGGACGGTTCCAAGCTGTCTTTTAGAGACTCATTTAAAATTGTCTTTCAAATTGGGCAAATAGCATTCTACTATAAATGATTTTTTAATCCTATAAAGTTAAAAAGATCATGTGAAAGCATGGTCTTTTTTGTTATAATTAAATCAAAATTATTGATTTTAAAAATTAGGCATTACTTTTGTTAAATGTTTGCCTAATTATAAACTGACTCTGAAATTAAATTCAGCACAAAATGAAAGAACAATTTAAGAAATTCCTTAACGAAGAACAAGACCCGAAGGCTATAGAAAAAATCACATCAAAATTGAATGATTTGATGATGAAAAACGAAGAAATTGGATATATCGCGGTCCAAAAAAAACCAGCTATTACCGTTCTTCCAGACAGTATTGTATTAACTAACAAAAGAATTATTATTTGTAAACCCAAAAATTTAGGTTTATCCATGGATTTTGTTGATTTTACCTGGGATGAGGTAGAAGGTACTTTTGTCAAAGAAAATATTTTGGGTTCTGAGTTTTCTTTTTCTACCAAAACCAATATGGAAGTTTC
>CANEXR010000117.1 GCA_947443815.1 Flavobacteriaceae bacterium
ATAGCATCACCAACGAAAGTTATGAAGGCCTTTTGTACATTCCTAAAGTCAACACTACAAAAGCATTAGAAAACAAAATTCAATTCATCTCAAACGATAGTCCCAGTATTTCATTCATAGAAAATATTCAACAAAACATAGCCAAAAAACTAACAAAAGCCAATTTCGAAAAAGCCCACTTAGATACTTTAGCCATTCAAAACGCCGAAGCTAAAGTCAATATAAACCTAACCAAAGCCTCCGGAGAACAAAGCCTAAAAGGTCTTAACGAAATTAAAATAGCAATTGGAGGCGCCTTTGGATACCTCATTATGATGTTCATCATTATATACGGTAACATGGTAATGCGCAGCGTAATTGAAGAAAAAACCAGCCGTATTGTAGAGATTATTATCTCCTCCGTAAAACCATTTCAATTAATGATGGGCAAAATCATAGGAACCTCATTAGCCGGAATCCTTCAATTTTTTATTTGGGCTCTAATCGGTTTGGGATTAATGTTCGCAGTATCCATATTCTTTGGTGTCAACATAGGCCCAACAACCAAAATTCCACCTGAAATGATGCACGCCGCCCAACAAGAATTTTCCGGGATGGCACAATTGTATCTCAACGAAATTTGGAACCTCCCCATAGCCACAATCCTCATCAGTTTTGTACTGTACTTCATAGGAGGTTATTTTCTATACAGCTCTTTTTACGCAGCAATTGGAGCCGCAGTCGATAGCGAAACCGACTCCCAACAATTTCTTTTACCCATCATCATGCCATTGGTTCTAGGTGTTTACATCGGATTTTTCACAGTCATAAACGACCCACACGGCACCATAGCAATAGTTTTTTCCATGATTCCGCTTACTTCGCCTATAGTTATGTTGATGCGAATTCCGTTTGGCGTACCTTTGTGGCAAATCGCCATTTCAATTGCCATTCTTTTTTCAACATTCTTATTCGTCGTCTGGTTCGCAGCCAAAATATACCGCGTAGGAATTCTAATGTACGGAAAAAAACCAAGTTGGAAAGAATTATACAAATGGTTAAAATATTAAAAATAATTAGGAGCTAATCCCGCTATCCGTTACAATCTTATGGAGCCGAACTCCGGCACCATAAGGATTTTCACTACTATCGGGGCTAAAAAAAGGGCTGACCATTAACATATCGGTTTTGCAATTTACCCTAACCTAAAAAAGAAAATAATTATGAGCAAAATATTAATTATAGAAGACGAACCAGCTATTCGAAGAGTATTAACTAAAATACTTTCCGAAGAAAACACCGCCTATATCGTAGAAGAAGCCGAAGATGGAGTCTCAGGTTACGAAAAAATAAAAAACACCGATTATGACTTGGTTTTGTGTGACATCAAAATGCCCAAAATGGACGGTGTCGAACTCCTAGAAGCCGTCAAAAAAATAAAACCCGAAATCCCAATGGTCATGATTTCTGGCCATGGCGATATGGAAACCGCAATCAATACCATGCGTTTGGGTGCTTTCGATTACATCTCAAAACCACCAGATTTAAATCGATTACTCAATACCGTTCGCAACGCTTTAGACAAAAAACAACTCGTAGTAGAAAATAAAATTCTTAAGAAAAAAGTTAGTAAGAACTACGAAATGATTGGCGATAGCGAAGCTATTAATCACATCAAACTAATGATTGATAAAGTAGCTCAAACCGAAGCCAGAGTTTTAATAACAGGACCCAACGGAACCGGAAAAGAATTGGTTGCCCATCAATTGCATGAAAAAAGCGAAAGAGCCAACTTCCCTTTAATCGAAGTAAATTGCGCTGCTATTCCATCAGAATTGATAGAAAGTGAATTATTTGGTCACGTAAAAGGCGCTTTTACATCAGCAGTGAAAGACCGCGCTGGAAAATTCGAAGCCGCTGATAAAGGAACCATTTTCTTAGACGAAATTGGTGATATGAGTCTTTCGGCACAAGCCAAAGTATTACGCGCTTTACAAGAAAGTATGATCACGCGCGTAGGAGCAGATAAAGATATAAAAGTAGATGTACGCGTAGTTGCAGCAACGAATAAAGATTTGAAAACGGAAATTGCCGAAGGACGTTTCCGAGAAGATTTATACCATCGTTTGGCTGTAATTCTAATCAAAGTTCCTGCTTTGAATGACAGGCGTGATGATATTCCGATGCTGATTACCCATTTTGCTGATAAAATAGCCTCCGAACAAGGAAATATAGTGAAGAAATTCTCCACAGAAGCCATTACACTTTTGCAAGAATACGATTGGACAGGAAATATCCGCGAATTACGAAATGTAGTAGAACGATTGATTATCCTTGGAGGCAACGAAATTTCTGAAAATGATGTGAAGCTATTTGCATCAAAATAATTAAATAATTCATTGATGAAATAATTTAAAAAGCAACATAACATTCCTGTGTTTTTTTTGAATATTTAAATCTTTCAATCTAAAATAAATGAAACTTAAAAAAATAAACGAGAACCTACAACAAGCCTTAATCGAAAACGGATTGACTGTAGCAAATGCTATCCAACAAGAAACTTTTTCTACCTTAAAAAGTGGTGCCGACTGTATTATTATTGCACCAAAAGGAAGTGGAAAATCGACAACAATTGTGCTGAATGTTATCCAGAGATTGGCAGGCGAAACGGAAGAATCTCCTAGAGCAATGATTATTGTTGAAGACAAAACTAAAGTGCTAGAAATGGTTGCTCTTTTTGAAAAATACGGAAAAAATTCTAATTTAGAAATTTATGGCGTACATGACAAAGGCGATTTAGAATACGATAAAAATTATATTTCAACAGGAATTGATGTTTTAATTGGCACTCCAAATAAATTGAGTGAAATGTTTACAACAGCCGGTTATAATGTTAATCGATTGAAGATGTTTATTCTAGATGATGCAGATCCAATTTTGAAATTGCGTCATGAAACAAAAATCATGCGTATTTCGAATAGTATTGTACGCACCCAACGTATTATTTTTACAGAACAACTTACGGAACGTGTAGAAATTTTAGCAGAAAAAATGTTGCTAGAACCGTATGAATTTGATTTTGACGAATTCGATGAAGATTTTGAAGAAGAAGAAAATGTAGAACCCGAAGCAGATGATGATTTTGAAGAGCAAGAAGGGGATGAAGAAAATGGTAATAATTAATAAAAAAGAATAAGATGGGATTAATGAAAATATTTTCGGGGAGTGAGATTTTAGCTTTGGCATTACAAGAAAAAATAGAAGCAGTGGGAGTAGATACTGTTCTGAAAAATAATGTGCAATCGGCTAGATTGGCAGGATTTGGAAATTCAGGATTAGCGGTTGAACTGTTCATTCAAGAAACGGAATTTGCAAAAGCAAATCCAGTCATTGAAGAATTTAGAATGACTATTTAAATTGGTATATTTGTTATTCAAATAATTCTGTAAGATGAACATAGCGGCAAAGAAAATAGAATTGATAGATTGGTTGCTTCATATTAATGATGAAGGTAAACTAAAAAAAATAATAGCGCTTAAATCTGTTTTAGACAAAGAAGTTGTTACTCATACTATTAGTGGATATCCAGTTGACAAAGAAGAATACATCAATATGGTTAAAGAAGCTGACGAACGAATTTCATCAGGAAAATATACAACTATTGAAGACTTAGAAAAAGAAATAGAGAAGTGGTAATATGGAAAAGCCAATTGCCATAATTTGGGATAATCAAGCCAAAGCCGATTTGAAATTAATATTTGAATTTATAAAGTTAAAATCTCCTCAAGGAGCAAAAAATGTTGTTAGAGATATAGTGTCCCAAAGTAAAAATATTCATTTTGTTGCGCAATTTCAAGCGGATGAGTTTTTAGGAGAACCTTACAGAAGAATGATTGTTCGAGATTATAAAATCATTTATAAAATTCATTCTGAAAGGGAAATACGTATTCTTCAAATTTTTGACACAAGACAAAAACAAAGTAAATTAAAAAATAATTTGTGAATTTTTCGGTATTATAAATACTGGATTTAAAAAATAAAAATGAAATACAAAATGTTAGTTTTGGACATGGACGACACTTTGTTAACGGATGATCACAAAATTTCAAACGAGAACAAAGAAATGCTGTTTAAAGCACAAGAGTTGGGTGTATATATTGTTTTGGCTTCGGGCAGACCAACACCAGCAATGATAGCGTATGCCAAAGAATTACAATTGCATGATTCCTATATGATATCTTATAATGGTGCAGTTATTACTGATTTGAAAGCAGATAAAATCATCTTTGAACAAACACTTTCACAGCAGCAAATACATGAATTATATGATTATAGCCTGAAAAGTAAAACACATATTATTACTTATATCAACGGTAAAATTGTGAGTGAAACCGATTCCGAATACATTGAAGTAGAGCGGTCTATTACTGGATTAGTTCATAATAAGGTGCCTAGTTTTAAAGATGAGGTTCAATCTTCGGCCATAAAATGTATTTTATTGGAAGAACCGAGTTACTTGAAGGAAGTTGAAATTGATTTGAAAGCAGCAATGCCTCATCTTAGTGTCTGTATGTCGAAACCATTCTTTTTAGAAGTAGCTCAAAACGGAATTGATAAAGGCGCTAGTATCAAATTTTTAGCCGAAAAACTGAACATTCTTCAAAGTGAAATCATAGCTGTTGGCAATGCTGGGAATGATTTGACCATGATTGAATATGCTGGTTTAGGCGTTTGGGTAGATAATGTTGACCCTGAATTAAGAGATAAAGGAGATGTTATTGTAGCCTCAAATAATAATCATGGTGTTGCTGAAGTCGTGCGAAGATTTATTTTGAACTAGATTTTTTAAGTATGGCATATAAATTTATATGAAAGTCTGCAAAGCATACCAAGTAGGTCTTTTTTTGCCACAGATTAAAAAATTTACACAGATTTCATTCCTAATTATTAAAGAAATTCTTCTAAATCTAATCGGTTACGATTTAAATGGTTTGGTATTAGTGACGGATAGTCATATAAATTTAATTAGAAAATGAGATAAATATTCTATTTGTCGATTAGTAAAATATCCGATGATTTGTTAATAGTTCAATACACGGAATAATCATAGTTCATTGCCATTCCAAATAGCAATCAATTTAAAAATCTGAGAATCTGTGGCTGAATAAACATTCAATAAGTTTAGCCACAGATTCACAGATTAAAATTGGATTATTGACCACAAAAACACGGAATAATCATAGTTCAGTACCATTTCAAATAGCAATCAATTTAAAAATTAGTGAATCAGTGGCTGAAAATCCCGATAATTTTATTTTTTCAAAAGCGAATATCTTGACAAAATTCGGCAATACTATTAATTATAAATTTTAGTTCGTAAATTTGCGCACTCAATTTTTTGACAACGATTTCATTAATTGAGTTATCTTATGGAAAATAGAAAAAAAGTCGCCTTTTATACTTTAGGTTGCAAGTTGAATTTTTCGGAAACATCAACCATTGCTCGTAATCTTCAAGACGAGGGTTTTGACCGAGTTGATTTTGAGGAAGTAGCCGATATGTATGTGATAAATACCTGTTCGGTGACCGAAAATGCTGATAAGCAGTTCAAACAAGTGGTCCGAAAAGCCATGAAACTGAATGATAAAGCGTTTGTAGCAGCAGTTGGTTGTTATGCGCAATTAAAACCAGAAGAATTAGCAGCTGTTGATGGAGTTGATCTAGTTCTTGGTGCGACCGAAAAATTTAAATTAGCCGATTATATCAATGATTTATCCAAAAACGATTTTGGAGAAGTACATTCTTGCGAAATTGCCGAAGCCGATTTCTATGTTGGCAGTTACTCAATTGGTGATAGAACCCGAGCTTTCTTAAAAGTACAAGACGGTTGTGATTATAAATGTACCTATTGTACGATTCCGTTAGCCAGAGGAATTTCAAGAAGTGATGAACTCGAAAATGTATTGAAAAATGCATCGGAAATTTCGAAACAAAATATCAAGGAAATTGTTCTTACCGGAGTAAACATTGGGGATTACGGCAAAGGAGAATTTGGAAATAAAAAACACGAACATACTTTTTTAGAATTAGTTCAGGCTTTAGACCAAGTAGAAGGAATCGAGCGTTTGCGAATTTCATCTATCGAACCGAATTTATTGAAGAATGAAACCATAGAATTTGTGTCCAAAAGCAGGACTTTTGTACCGCATTTTCATATTCCGTTGCAATCTGGAAGTAACGATATTTTGAAATTAATGAAACGCCGATACCAACGCGAAATTTATACCGAACGAGTGAATAAAATTCGGGAAGTAATGCCACATGCTTGTATAGGTGTAGATGTAATTGTTGGTTTTCCTGGAGAAACAGACGAACATTTTCTTGAAACCTACCATTTTCTAAATGATATGGATATCTCCTATTTACATGTTTTTACGTATTCAGAGCGCGATAATACGGAAGCTGCAACAATGGAAGGCGTAGTTCCGGCTAATGTTCGTGCCAAAAGAAGCAAAATGCTAAGGGGTTTATCCGTAAAAAAACGCCGTGCCTTTTATGAAAGCCAATTGGGAACAAACAGAACTGTTTTGTTTGAAAGCGAAAATAAAGAAGGCTATATTCATGGTTTTACAGAGAACTATGTAAAAGTAAAAACACCTTGGAATCCAGAATTAGTGAATAGCTTACGCGAAATCAATTTAACAAAAATTGACGAAGACGGAAGCGTACGAATGGAGTTTGTGGCTATGGAAGTATAGGAAAACAAAAAAATTAAACCATTAAGAGATTACTACAATTAAGGTTAATAAACTCAAAACTAATTTTCGGTAACTCTTAATGGTTTTTTATTAGACATTGGTCATTCAACTTTAAGGCTTTTGACTTTCAACTATTTTTAAGGATTCGTTGACCAAATACTGCTGTTCTTGATAAAAACCCGTCGGTTTAGTTTGAGTTGCGCAATGATTAATTCGGCCATATCTTCCGCTTGCATGACTTTATCTGGATTGCCGTCAGTCAGGTTTAATTCTTTGGCCATGTCAGTAGCAACGGTGCTCGGTGTTAACGCAGTCACACGAATATTATGTTTGCGGACTTCTTGCATCAATGATTCAGTCAATCCTAAAATGGCAAATTTAGATGCGCTATAAGCACTAGTTAAAGCATTACCACTTAATCCGGCTGTTGAAGAAATATTGATGATGTCACCGGTTTGTCTTTCAATCATATTAGGCAAAACAGCGCGTGTTACATAATAAGTTCCCATTAAGTTTACCTGAATAATGCGTTCCCAAGCGGCTGGCTCCAATTCTAAGAATTTTCCAAAAGCTGCAATTCCAGCATTGTTGATTAAAATATCAATAGTTCCAAATTCGGCTAAGGCTTTTTCTACTGCAACGTTTACCGAATTGATATCGGCAACATCAGCGGTTATGGCTAGTGCTTTTACTCTCAATGAACGTACTTTTGCAGCAACACTGTCTATTTCCTGCTGTGTTCTAGCAACCAAAATTACGTTTACACCTTCCTTCGCTAAAGCCAAAGCAATCGCTTTACCAATTCCTTTTCCAGCTCCTGTAATCAGGGCGTTTTTGTTTTTTAAGTCGTTCATTTTATCGTTTTAAAGTTTTCTATCTACAAATATACGCATCTAAAACGGTTGGTTGTCTGTCATTCAGATTTGATTTTATATTATTCCAATGAAAATTGTACTTGTATGGAGCTTGAAATTTTTATTTTTTCAAACTCAATATTGGGTGCTATTTTGCTCATTTCTGAGGCGTATCCAATAGACGATAAACCTCTAATTCGAATGCCATTTACACTTCCTGCCAATTGGTTGGATAGTTCTGAAAATCCCGAAATATGAATCGCATTTCCTAATTTTTGATGCAATGGTTTGGTGAAGCTAATTGCATTTTGTTTTGCATCCTCCATAGCTTTGCTATTCATTATGAGCTGAGTATTTTTTTGATTTGAATTTTCCGTTTTTTCGATGCTAACATTTGATATTCCAATGGCTTCTAATCCTATAAATATTTTTGAAGCAGTTGTCGCATCTTTAGTA
>CANEXR010000118.1 GCA_947443815.1 Flavobacteriaceae bacterium
TTCTCAACATACGCACCTTGTCCTAATAATACCGTGAAATTATGATTTCCAAAATTATTAGAATAAGTTAATGTATTTTCAACATTCCAATTGAAGCTTTTATTTTCACCAATACTATAATTATTTTTAAGTACGTTTGAAGTAGCACTTAGATAAAAAACAGGGGTAAATCCTTGACCTCCCCAGTAGGAAATTTTACCTCCAAATGTTGTTCTAACTTTTAAATGACTGCTAATTGCAGCTTCCATATAAGCATTCCCAACAAAATCATCAGACCAACTATACCCTCCAAGTCTCGTTTTTGTATACGCCAATGGATTAGTCATTTCCTGACCAACAACACTAGATATCCCATAAGGATTACCATAAGCATCCCGAATTACTGGGTTACTTGCATAAGGAGAGCCGTTCGCTTTAACTGGATCTGTTTCAACTAAAGGAGTAATTGGATCTAGATTAATTGCAGAACTCAAAGGTCCACCAAATTCGCTATTAGTATTTCCAATTCCTACCGTTTTTTGTCTAGTAAATCCAAGTGTTTGACCAAAAGTAAAAACCTTAGAAATTTTATGTGTCGAGTTTAAACGAAAATTCTTTTTGTTATAATTAGAAATATCTGTAGCTACTATCCCTTCTTGATCTACAAGACCAAAAGATGCATAAAAATTTGAAACATCATTTCCTCCACTAATACTTAATTCATGCGAATAGCGAGCTGCACTATTATTAAATATCGCTTTTTGCCAATCAGTTCCTGCGCCTAATGATGCCGGATTTGCATAAATTATACCACCTCCTGCTGCAACTGATTTTTCGTTCATTATAGTAGCATATTGTGTAGCATTCAATAAATCCAATGATTTAGCTGAGGATGACATACCCGTAAAACCATTATAGGACACTGTAATTTTTCCTGATTTTCCTTTTTTGGTTGTCACCAAAATAACTCCAGTAGCAGCACGAGTTCCATAAATAGCCGCAGAAGCTGCATCTTTAAGAACCTCAATCGATTCGATATCCGATTGGTTTAAAAAACCAATTCCACCTGCATCAACGACAATTCCGTCAACTACCCATAGTGGATTGTTTCCTCCATCACCAAAAGTAGTAACACCACGAACTCTAATGGTAGAGCCTGAACCTGGTTGTCCTGAACTTGCAGCAATAGTTACACCAGAGACTCTTCCTTGTAAAGCTTGCTCGATACGTCCATTCGGAACTTTTTCAAGATCTTTCGCTTTTACACTCGAAATAGCACCTGTAACAACACTTTTCTTTTGTGTTCCGTATCCAACTACTACAACTTCATTTAGATCCTGTGACTGAGTCTTAAATTTAACATTAATCTGGGTTCTTCCTTTTATAGGTTCTTGCACCGTATTATAGCCTACAAAACTAATGGTCAAAGTACCATTTGAAGGAGCTTTAATTTCAAAAATTCCATCAAAGTCTGTACTAGTTGCTTTAGTGGTACCCTTGATTAAAATTGTTGCTCCAGGAATAGATAATCCATTTTCGTCTAAGACTTTCCCCTTTACAGTGACATCTTGAGCCTGCCCGTAAACTGAAAATAAGAGAGACGAAAAACAAAAAATAAGTAATTTTGTTAATTTCATTTTTCTAAAAATTTTGGTTAATTAATTAGTAATTTGAAACAATATTAAAGTTATTTTTTTGGTATCCGTATTTATAATTCCTTACAAAAACACATCAAACTACATTTGTAAGCTAAACAAAAACCCATCAAATAATTTTTAATAATCTCATTATCAATTGTATAAAAATTATTTTGTGTTATAATTAATAAACAAAAAACAAAAAGAAACACTACATTTATTAAAAAACAATTAATTTAGCTTATGAAACAGCTTTTGAAGCTAAAAAAGCGTTCTGTACTACTCTTTCTTTAATTTACAAAAAGTATTTTCCACATATTAATCAAGCCATTACATTTAGATTTTAACTATGAACTATATCAAACTAACCTTAGTTGTATTTTTATCATTTGCGACTCCTTTATTAGGTCAAATCAAAAACATAGGTCTCCCTGAAATCAAAAATTATAAAAGAACAGATTACAAAGGAGGGACTCAAAACTGGAATATTGATCAAGATAAAAATGGTAATTTATATTTTGCTAACAATAACGGTCTTTTCCAATTTGATGGTTCCTCATGGCACAAATATGTTCTCCCAAATAACTCATCCATTCGATGCTTGAAAATTGACCAATATGGACGCATATTTGTTGGTAGTTATAGTGAGTTTGGATATTTCAAAGCCAATTCAAAAGGAGTATTAAAGTATTTTTCCTTATCAAAGTTCACCAACTTACCAAAAATTAAAATAATTGATTTTGTATGGAAAATACATATCTATAATGAGGAAGTAATTTTTCAATCTTTCGAAAGAGTTTACATTTTTAAAAACAACAAACTTAGCCAACTCAAAGCACCGACAAGATTTCAATTTTCATTTCTAGTGAAAAACCATCTTTATCTACAAGACATGAAAGCGGGTCTTTTAGAATACAAAAATCACAAACTCTATTCCCTAAAAGGAACAACTCTATTAAATGACACGGAAGTTTGGGGTATGTTTTCAATGCCAAAGGACCAATTACTTATAGCAACTTTAAGTAAAGGGCTTTATTTATATAACAATGGCAAAATGACGCCTTGGGAAACAGAAGCGAATAACTTCATTAAAAAAAACAATTCTCTTGGAGGTGTTGCAGTTAACAATAAATTTATTGTCCTAAATTCCGTTTTGGATGGGATAATAATATGTGACACTAACGGCAAAATAATTCAGCATATCAACCATAAAAAAGGATTACAAAACAACACAGTTCTAACCTCTTTTATAGACAACAAAAATAATCTATGGCTTGGATTAGATAATGGAATTACATTTATTAATGAAAATTCCCCTTTTACTTATTTTGGATTTAGTTACAATATAAGTACGGTTTATGCTTCGATTGTGCAAAAAGGGAATCTTTATGTAGCAACAAATCAAGGTGTTTTTTACCACCCTTGGAACACCAATTTCAAAGAAGAAACTTTTGAGTTAGTCGAAGGTACAACTGGACAAGCTTGGAATGTTCAAGAAATTGACGGCCAATTAATCTGTGGCAATAATAACGGTGCCTTATTGATTAAAGACGGAAAAACGATTAAAAAATTAGACAACAAAGGCTATTTTGGTTTTAAGAAAATTCCAAAACATCCCAATTTGATAATTGGTTCTAACTATAATGGTTTTGCTCTATTCGAAAAAAAACCTAATGGCTGGCAATTTAAAAACCAAATTGCTGGTTTTGACAAATCATCTAGTAGCTTTGAACTTGACAATACTAATTTATGGTTAAAAAAAGACGAGCTAATATATCAAATGGTGCTTTCGGATGATTTCAAAAGTTTTAAATCCATTAAAACATTTCAAAATTTATCCAATCCAACAAAAAAAATAGGAAGTATTCAGAGCATAAATAAAACCGTTTACTTTCAAAACGACAATCATTTCTACAAGTATTCTCAAGAGGAAAACTTGTTTTTTGAAGACAAAAAAATGAGTCAGCTCTTTAAAAATATTCCAAAAACAAATTCTATTACAGAAGACTCATCAGGTAATATTTGGTACATTTTCAATGAATCAATAGGTGTTTTGATGAAAATGCCAAATGGAGATTACAAGAATATTGTAGAGCCGTTTTCTAACTTAACTGGGGACTTAGTTAGTAATTACATGTCTATTAACACCATAAATGCCAACAATATTTTCATAGGACTGACAGATGGACTGGCACATTATGATTCTAAACTCCTGTCTAATTCCATTAAAAAACCAATTGCCTACATTCAAAGTTTTGCATCGCCAAGTGACACTTTATTACTTGGAAATAGTCAAGATAAAATAAAAAAACAAACAATCCCTTATAAATCAAATCGAGTTAAATTTACTTTTTCATCTCCGAGTTACGAAAACCTAGAAAATCTAGAATATTCATATCAACTAGAAGGTTTTGATGACAAATGGAGTAATTGGTCTGGAATTGCTATGAAGGAATATACAAATTTAAGAGAAGGTGACTACAAAATGAAATTAAAAGTGCGCAATAACTACCGCATTCAATCTGATGAAACCGAATTTTCATTTAAAATTTCCCCTCCATGGTACAGACATTTTATGGCCTATTTATTATACTTATTATTAATCATTGCAATTATTCATTTAATTCGCAACAGAATAAAATTAAAAATTCGAAAAAATAAATATTACGAAACCATTGAGCAGCGAAAACTTTATCTGGAAAAAGAGGCCAAAATTAAACAAGAACAATATGATTTAGAAAAAGAAATAGAGAAATTGAAAAATGACAAGCTCCAAATTAAAATTTTAGCAAAAGATAAAGAACTAGTTACCAACTCCTTACAAGTTGTTAAAAAAAATAAAATTTTAAATGGTATTATTCATAAACTCAAAGATATCAACGCAGAATCTTTTGACGAATCAACTAAATTCCAGTTTAACAAACTAAATAAAAGTATTGTAAAAGAAGTTAACGCAGATAAAAGTTGGAAAGATTTAGAAAAACACATCAAGAATGTTCACTTTGATTTTCTAAAAAGATTAAAAGAAAAACACCCTACCATATCTCCACGTGAATTGGATTTATCGACTTATTTACTAATGAACATGTCTACAAAAGAAATTGCTGAAATTATGAATATTTCAAATGGTGGTGTTGAATTAGCGCGCTATAGATTACGGAAAAAATTAGGCCTAAATAAAAAAGAAAATTTAATTGGGTTTTTAATGAGTATTTAAACACAAAAAGCGCCGAAATAAAAATGGCGCTTTTTAATTTTATTTTTATATAAATTATAAAAAATCTAAGGTTCGCTCCAAGGCCATTCCCCGCGATCCTTTTATCAAAATACTACTGTCACTTATTTTGTTTTGTTTCAAATAGTTTGAAAATACTTCGAAGTTTTCGTAAAAAAAGAAATTACTCTTAGTTATTTTAGCAGCGAAAAAAGCATTTCCTATAAAATAACAACTCCCATTTTCAACCTCCAAAAGAGAATCAACAATTGCTTTATGTTCGTACTCACTTTCTGATCCCAATTCAAACATATCTCCAAGTATCATAGTCTTATTTGGACTTTCTAATTGAATAAAATTTTGAATTGCAACCATCATACTACTTGGATTGGCATTGTAAGCATCTAAAATAATTTGATTAGTCCCTTTTGACAAAAGTTGCGATCTATTATTTTCAGGAATGTAACTTTCTAAAGCGTTTTTAACCTCTAAATCAGAGACTTCAAAATATTTACCAATAGTCAACGCAGCATTTATATTATTTGCGTTATAAAGCCCAATTAACTGTGTAGTTATAGTCTGATTTTGATATTCAACAACTACAAATGGATTTGCACAAACACTTGTAATATTTATATTAGCAATTTGTTTATCAATTCCGAATGAGAATGCTTTTATATTTTTTGATTTCTCTATTTGAATTGGATCTTCTAGGTTTACAAAAGCAAGCTTGTCATTTTTAAAAAGGTATTCATACATTTCGCTTTTACCAGCTATAACACCTTCTACGCCTCCAAAACCCTCCAAATGTGCTTTTCCGAAATTGGTGATATATCCATAATCCGGTTTTGCCAATTCACATAAAAATTCAATTTCTTTTTTATGATTTGCTCCCATTTCTACAATACCAATCTCCGTTTCAGAAGTAAAAGTGAGTAAGGTTAATGGAACACCAATATGGTTATTTAAATTACCAATAGTCGCTTTAGTGTTGTATTTTTTGGCAAGCACTACTTGGATTAACTCCTTTGTAGTAGTCTTACCATTACTACCTGTAAGTGCAATTATGGGTAGTTTTAAAAAATTTCTATGAAATTTTGCCAATTCTTGTAATGCCAGTAAACTGTTTTCAACCAAAATAGTTCTTTGATCAATATAATAATCCTTATTGTCAATTATAACATAAGAGGCCCCTTTTTGTAATGCTTCATATACAAATGTATTAGCATCAAAATTTTCGCCTTTTATGGCTACAAACAAGGATTCAGGTTCTATTTTCCGAGTATCAATAGAAACTGATTTGCATTTTAGAAACAAACTATGAATCTGTAAAATATCCATACAAAATGAATTAAAAAATAAAAGCCCTAATCAAAGGGCTTTTATTATAATTATATAAAAAAATTAATTTCTTGCAGATTTTCTTTTTTCGGCTTTAGGACCTACTCTTGACATTGCACATCTAAACCCTATGTAATCAGTAGCCATATCTTGTGGAAAATACCTTCTTTGCGCTGGATCTAACCAATAAGCTCTGTCTCTCCAAGAACCCCCTTTATAAACTCTAACTTCATCATTTATTAAAGTTGTTCTCTTACTAGATTTATCGTATTTCCTAACCATTTTACCTAGACTGTCCGTTGTAACATTATGTTTAGGAGAATTATACATTAATTTATCCTGTTTCTGTTTTTCAGTATCCGATTCAGAACCGCCAAAATCAAAATATCTTGTAGATTGCTTATCACCATCTCTGTAATTGATGTTGTTACTTTTATCGAAATTTTGTCTCAAATAGGTTTCTTGCTCATCAACAGGAACTTGAGCTATTTGTCCAGGTAAATTTCTGGCAACAATTCTACCGTTACTTAATGTGTCGTATTTGATATTATCTTTTGTTATCACTTCAATTTTACCATCTTTCCCAATTTTATTTTTGGTGTAAAGATTTCCTCTAAAATAGTTAAAGTCATTTGCTTCATTATCGATAACAGGTCTATAAACATCCGCTACCCATTCTGCAACGTTACCAGCCATATCATATAATCCAAAATCATTTGCAGGATATTTTTTAACCTCATTAGTTATATCTGCACCATCATCGGACCATCCTGCTATTCCACCATAATCCCCATTTCCTTGCTTAAAATTAGCAAGTTGATCCCCTTTGGTTTGTCTTTTTCCTGAACGAGTATATTCACCAGACCAAGGATATTTCTTTTGTCCTTTGTAAATATTATATTCTCTTTGTCCAACATCAGCTGCTGCTGCATATTCCCATTCAGCTTCAGTAGGCAATCTATACTCTGGCAAAAGTATACCCGAAGAACGTTGTGCATATACATTTTTTTCTTCAGTTGCAACACCATCTTTTCCTGCTTTAGGTGCTTTTCTTGCCCCTTTTTTACCTTTAAGAACTATTTCTTCATTCCCTCCATAAGCTAATGTGGGAGAGTTCAAATAGGTTTCTGTATCAAAATTGCTTTCAGCACTAACATCATTGGTTTTTGCATCTTTTTTAAGGTATCCATTTTTTTCCAAAAGTGCCTCATTTACACGTTGGGTTCTCCAATTACTAAATTCAACAGCTTGAATCCAATTTACCCCTACAACAGGATATTCTTGATACGAAGGGTGTCTCAAATAATTATTGGTCATGGTTTCATTATAACCTAATCTGTTTCTCCAAACTAAAGTATCTGGTGAAGCACCTTCATAAATGTTTTTGTAATTTTCATCTGTTGGTGGATATACTTTTTTTAACCAATCTAAGTATTCTAAATACATAAAATTAGTAACCTCAGTTTCATCCATATAAAAAGACTGAACGTGTTGCTGAGTCGGAGTATTATTCCAATCATGCATAACATCATCCTGAACTTTACCCATAGTAAAAGTTCCTCCTTCTACAAAAACTAAGCCTGGACCCGCTTGTTGCTTCTTATTAGCTCCAGCTTTTTTACTGTCTACATTCCATCCCGTTGCTTTAGAAGCGTTTTTGGAACTTGTTTTTTTGCTACAACTGGCTAAACCTACAATCAAAATCATTGATGTCATTAATCGTAAGGCCATAATCTTGTTTACTTTCATACTCTTTAGTAGGTAATAATTTTTGTGGTGCAATATAATAATTAACCATTAAACCGCAACACCATTTATTAATATTTATATAAATCTGTATATTATCAGATAAATTATACAACTCAACGCAAA
>CANEXR010000119.1 GCA_947443815.1 Flavobacteriaceae bacterium
AAATCCAGTGGTCATTTTTGATGATTGCAAAATGGATTTAGCAATTGATTGGGGATTGTTTGCGGCTTTTGCCAATAGTGGACAAGTGTGTACCGCAGGTTCTCGAATTTTGATTCAAGATACTATTTATGATGCGTTTGTAAAACAATTTGTAGAACGTGCCAAAAATATCCAAGTTGGTGATGGAAGTTTAATTGAAAATACAATGGGACCAATAGTTTCACAAGCCCATTTTGACAAAATTAAAACCTATATCGAAGTGGGTAAAGCAGAAGCAACATTAGCTTTTGGAGGGAATTCTGATGATAGCAAAGGCTTTTTTATTGAACCTACCATTTTTATAAATGTTACTCCAACGATGCGAATTGCCAGAGAAGAAATATTTGGTCCAGTGGTAGCACTATTGAAATTTTCTACAGAAGAAGAAGCAATTGCAATGGCTAATGATACAGAATATGGGTTGGGTTATGGATTATTCACTCAAGACGTAACTCGGGTACATCGTGTAATGCCAAAAATTAGAGCAGGAATTGGCTGGGTCAATTTCTACCATCCTACCTTCAACGAAATGCCTTGGGGCGGATACAAACAATCCGGAACAGGTAGAGAATTAGGATTATACGGTATCGAAAATTACCTTGAAGTAAAACAAGTCAATATCAATTTGGACACTGATCCAGTAGGTTGGTATTAATAATTTAATGATGGAAAGATTTAATAATTTAAAAAGTTTGTGAAAGCAGATTTTCAATTTTTCAATTTTTCAATTTTTTAATCTTTTAAATTTTATTAAAATGATATTCAAATCTATAAATCCATTTACGCAAGCTGTAATTGCAGAGCACGAAATCTTGACCAATGCACAATTGAATCAAAAATTAGAATTAGCTGCAATAGCTTTTAAGAGCTGGCGCACAACCTCTTTTCAAGAAAGAGCAGATAAAATGCAAAAATTTGCTTCTATTTTGCGGGCTAATAAAGCGGAATTGGGACTGCTTATTACTAATGAAATGGGTAAAATTCTGACTGAGGGTATAGCTGAAGTAGAAAAATCAGCTGGGAATTGTGAATTTTATGCTGAGAATGCTGAAAAAATGTTGAAAGACGAGCATTATGACACCCCTTTTAAAAGCCTTTCTGTTTATGATCCATTAGGAGCTGTTTTTGCTATTATGCCTTGGAATTATCCTTTTTGGCAAGTGTTACGCTATGCAGCACCAGCAATTATGGCAGGAAATGTTACGCTTTTGAAACATGCCCCAAATGTTATTGGTTGTGCCAAAGCTATCGAAAATGCCTTTTTAGAAGCGGGTTTTCCAGAAGGTGTTTTTCAACAAATTAATATTGATATTCCACAAGTAGAAAGTGTTATTGCTGCTGATATTGTTCATGGAATTACTTTAACAGGTAGTGAAATGGCAGGTTCTTCCGTAGCGGCTTTGGCCGGAAAACACATCAAAAAATCGGTTATGGAACTTGGAGGCTCTGATGCTTTTATTATTCTTAATGATGCCGATATCGAAAAAGCAGCAACTGTAGCCACGCAATCTAGAATGCTAAATGCTGGTCAAGCCTGTATTTGTGCCAAGCGTTTTATTGTTACCGAAAAAGTTGCTGAAGAATTTTCGACCTTATTTGCACAAAAAGTACATGCATTGCAACAGGGAAATCCATTACTAGAAGGAATTCACATGGGACCATTAGCACGATTGGATTTATCCGAAAAATTAGATAGTCAATTGGATAAAGCTTTACAACAAGGAGCTAAATTACTAGTTGGAGGAGCTCGTGAGGGCTGTAATTTTCAACCTACATTAATTGATTTTGTGGATGCGAATAATATTGCTTTTCAAGAAGAAACTTTTGGACCATTAGCCACAATAGTAAGAGCAAAAGATGAAAATGATGCGATTACTATAGCTAATAACCACCGATATGGATTGGCGGCAGCTATTTGGACAGAAGACCGTGATAAAGCCTATCATTTAGCTAGAAGAATTGAAGCAGGTAATGTCTTTGTAAATTCCTTAGTTCGTTCGGATTCTCGAATTCCTTTTGGAGGCACAAAAAAATCAGGCTACGGGAGAGAATTATCCGAAATAGGAATCAAAGAATTTATGAATATGAAGTCCTTGATTATTGAATAAAAAATATATTTACTATTGCTAACTAAACCAAAGTACTATGAAAAATCCAAAATCAACTGTGTTAAAGAATATTCTTTTGAATTTGAAAATAGCCCAATTTTCAAATGAAAATCCCGAAATCGAAGTTGACACTATTGTTGCTTTTAAAAATGCTGATGCAGTAAGCAGAAGAAAATTTGTAGGGGATATTGCTAAATTTAGTTTATTAACAGGTATTGTAGGAGTTTCATTAGTAAGTTGTAAAAAAGCGGAAGAACAGCATGGAAATGTTGTTGATAAAGGCGGAAAAAAAATCAGTACGGATAAAAAAATTGTTGTTATTGGAGCAGGTATGGCAGGTTTAAATGCAGCCTATCAATTGAGTAAATTAGGTATTAATGCCAATGTCTATGAAGGGAGTTTTCGTGTAGGAGGTCGAATTTTAACTCATTATAATGATGCATTACAAATGGGAATTCATCCTGAATTTGGAGGGGATTTCATAGATTCTATTCATGAAGATATGCTTGCTTTATCAAAAGAATTCAATTTGGAATTAATTGATATGTATGCAGAATCTAAAGCTGCTAATTTAGTTCATGAGACTTTTTTCTTTGATGGAAGGCATATTCCGGAAGAGGAAATTATAAAAGAATTCAAAAAAATAGCTCCAAAAATGCTCAAAGATGCCGAGAGTTTGGGCGAAGATTATGATACACCAGCAGCTTTGGTTTTGGATAAAATGACTTTAAAAGACTATATCAACTCTTTGAATTGTAAGCCTTGGTTGAAGGACATTTTAACTGCCGCATTTTTAGCTGAATTTGGATTAGATACATCAGAACAATCTGCTATAAACATGTTGGATATGATTGATACTGATACTTCTGAAGGATTTAAAGTATTTGGGGATAGCGATGAGAAATACAGAATTAAAGAAGGAAATTCGAAATTAATAGAACATTTAGTATCAAAATTACCACAGCCTGTTGTGCTTAATTCAATACTTACAGGAATTTCCAAAAAGGGAGACAGCTACACTTTATCATTCAAAAACAAAGAGGATATAACTGCGGATTATGTAATTCTTACAATTCCTTTTACCATGCTTCGGGATGTAAAAATGGATTTGCCAGATATGACTCCTGAAAAAAAGAACTCAATTCAAGAATTAGGATATGGGCAAAACAATAAACTTTTTTTAGGATATGAAAACAGACCTTGGCGGGAAGGTAAAAATAAATTTTATGGATATTTATTCCATAAAGATATTCATGATGGTTGGGATTCGAGTAGCATAAAAAGTATTGCAAGTAATAAAGGAGCTTATTGTTGTTTTTTTGGAGGAGATGAATCCATCAGACTTTCCAAAGTAGCTATTAACAATCCTTATGCACCACCAAATCATATTTGGAAGACCGATTTACCACAAATTGATATTGATAAATATGTAAATGAAATGGAACAAGTTTTTCCAGGTGCAAAAAAGGCTTATGTAGGTAAACATGTTTTTGCCTGTTGGTCCTCCTATCCATTCGTAAAAGCAAGTTACACCTGTCCGAAACCAGGGCAATGGAATACAGCAATGCTTTATACTAGTGAACCCATTGGGAATGTATATTTTGCTGGTGAACATTGCAGTGTCGACTACCAAGGATTCATGAATGGAGCCGCAGAAACGGGAAGATTAGCCGCTGAGCAAATTATTAAAAAAATAAAAAAAGGGGAATTAAAATAGCTTCCGCTGAATTGATTTTTAATCAATTATAAATAATTAACTAAACCAAATAACAATTAAAACCAAAGTAAACATGAAAAAAGTAGTTCTAATTTTTGCATTAATGTTAACTAGTAGCTTAACATTCGCACAAGATACACCGCCTGTAGAGCCGGCTAAAGAAGAAGCTGAACCTAAGCTTACAGCAGCAATAGATGTTGTTTATCCTTATCTATGGAGAGGAGTAAGGTATTATGGGGATAAAGTAGCTTTTCAACCCTATCTTAATTATTCAATTACAGATAAGTTATCTGTAGGTGTTTGGGCCACAACCAATTTCTCTAATGCTGCTGATGCCTATAATGAGTTTGATTGGAATATTTCTTATCAAATATCACCAGTAGTGTCAATAATGTTGAGCGATTATTATTGGCCAGCTACAAAAAATAATTTGGATTGGGAAAAAAGTAATTATTTTGATTATTCAGAAGGATCTGCACAAACACTTGATCTCTCCTTCATGTTTGATTTTTCTGAAAAAGGAGTGCCTTTAGATTTTCAATGGAGTACTTTTATTGGTGGTAACGATTATAAATACAATGATGAGGGCGTTAGAACTTCAAGAGCTTTTTCAAGTTATGCCGAAATTGGGTATACTAAAACTTTTGAAAGTATTGGTGTTGATATCAGACCTTTTGTTGGAGCTGTAATTATAAACGGAGGATACTATGGAACAGATGCTAATGGGAAAGCAGGTTTTACATTTACTAATGTTGGTGTAAATGTTGCCAAAGAAATTAAAATTTCTGAGAATTATAGTATTCCTGTATTTGTTAGATATACTAATAATGATTATGGGGTTCAAGAGTTTGATGCAGCTGATAATTTAATTAAAACAACTCGAAATTTCTTTTCGGCAGGGATGACTTTTACAATCAAATAAGCCTTTTTTTTTAAAATTAAAACTGTTATTCACATTTTTGTGTTTAACAGTTTTTTTTTTTGTTTTCAATTCATGATTTTTTTATAAAATAATTTATAGGTTAATAAATAGGGGGTATGACTGCATTTTATTGATTTTATTTTCAATAAAACGCCATAAAAACATTTTATTTTTTAATTACCCCCTTATTTTTTGTGTTTTTTTCTAAAAATTGCATTATCAAATTTTCAAAAATGCTACTTAAAAATAGAGATTATCTATTATTTCTTCATGATTTTTAGTTATCAATAATTCTTGTCCAAAAGAGACAAAAAAGTAATTATAATTTATTTAACTAAAATAAAAGTTAATAAATTCGCCCTTGAAAGATGGTGTAATTTGCTAAAAAAAAGGAAGTTTTAGTATTTGTTTTTTTATTAAAATGAAGAAAATCAGCTTTCCATCAAAAAATAAAACTAAATAATAACCAAACTAGATTACTAATTAAATTAAACTAAACATGAAAAAAGCAGGACTAATTTTAGCATTATTGCTAACAACAACTTTGACATTTGCACAAGAAACTCCAGCGCCCGCACCAGCTACAACTTTTGCAGGTTCAGCCGATATGTATTACAAATATGATTTTGCTAATAATCCGGGTAATAATAAAACAAGTTTTACAAATTCCAGTAACTCATTTGAGTTGGGTATGGCTTCGATTGAAGCTTCACATAAAATGGGAAAAGCATCAGTTTTCGTTGATTTAGGTTTCGGAAAAAGAGCCGCTGATTTCTCTTATAATGATACTGCCCCAAATGATAACGCTACATTTTTAATTAAACAATTAAATTTTACTTATGAATTTTCAGATAAGTTTAAAGTAGTGGCAGGTAGTTTTGGAACACATATTGGATACGAATTAGTTGATGCAGTTGATAATAAAAACTATAGTATGTCTTATGCTTTTACAAACGGACCTTTCTTTAATACCGGTGTTAAAGCACAATATACATCTGGTAAATTTGGTTTTATGTTTGGAATAACTAATCCAACGGATTTTAAAACGGCTATCGATAGTGGGACAGATCAAAAAACATACATAGGTCAAATTTCATACGCAGGTGAAACAAGTAATATTTACCTAAACTTTACTTCAGGAAGTAATAATCCGGCTTCCGAAACAAATGCAACCCAATTTGATATTGTTGCAACTAAAAAAATAAGTGATAAATTGTCGTTAGGATTTAACGGAACCTATGCCTCTCTTAAAGATGATAAATTGAACTCATTGGATGCTAGTTGGTTTGCTTTAGTTGGATATGCTAGTTATTCAGCTTCTGATAAAGTTACTTTGGCGTATAGAATGGAGTATTTTGATGATGCTGATGCTGCAAAATATCTTGTTCTTGATAATAAAATATTTGCTAATACTTTATCGTTAAATTATAAAGAAGGTAATTTTACTTTCATTCCTGAGGTAAGATTTGACAATTCATCAAAAGATATTTTCTTCAAAAGCGACGGAATGGCTTCTAAGTCAGCGGGTAATATTTTGTTTGCAACAACTTATTCATTCTAATAAAGATTTTTTTTTTTGCTGCCAAAATGCTTCCTAGTATTTTGGCAGTTTTTTATTTTATATAAAATATAATTTTTAAAATATAATAGAGTCTTTGAATAAATATTTTTATTTTATATAAAAAAGCAATTAAAATTAAATTTGTTTAATTTTTATAACGCCCTCTCAAAAAACATTAATTGAACAATTATAATTGATTAACTCACTGCTTTTTATAAATATTATAAATTGTATTGACTGTTTTTTCATCTAAAATAGCATCAACTTCTGTTTGAATATAATGCAATTTAAATGCCGTAATTGCTGCAGAAAGGTTTCTAGTATCATAACCAATAATTCGCAATGCAAGCTCAATATTGAAATTAGCAGGAGCAGTTTCTAAATCGGAATCAGGCCAAAGACCAAACTCTTTAGAGGCTAAAACTCGCCATGGAAATAATGCGCTTGGATCTTGTTTCCTTGTCGGAGCGATATCAGAATGACCAATGATATTTTGAGTCGGAATATTATATTCTTTTTTTAATTTCGCTAATAAAGATAATAAACTATTTATCTGTAATTCAGAAAAAGGTTCCGAACCATTATTATCTAATTCAATGCCTATTGATGCAGAATTAATATCGGTGTTTTTTCCCCAACTTGCATTTCCTCCATGCCATGCTCGTAAATAATCATTAAGCATTTGAACCACACGGCCATCATCACCAATCACATAATGAGCACTTACTTGTGGTTTGACTAATGTAAATGTCTTTAATGTTTGTGCTATAGAATCTTGCGCTGTATGATGAATAATTATAAAATTAGGTTTCCGAAGATTGTAATTAACAGTACTAATCCACTCTGTATTAATTCCGTTTTGAAGTGGGAAAGATTCTTTTTTGGAAATCTTTTGTTGGTAAACTTTTAGTTGTTTAGTATATGATTTCTCACTAATACGATATGGATTTGCCGCGCATGAAGATAATAATGCCGCTGAAATTAAATAATAAAAAGGTCTTTTCATGGCTTTTTGAATCCATTTATTGAAATAAATTACTCTTCTTCTGATTTTTTCTTAGATTTTTTATCAGACTTAGATTTCTTAGGATTTTTCAGTTCCTCCGTTAATGCAATATATTTTTCTTTTTGATCTTTGTTTAAAAGAACCATTACTTTAGCATCTGTAATATCCGAAAGTGCTTTAATATTTTTTATTTTGTCTGCTTGACTGCTTTCTTGTTTTATAATGATACCTTGAGACCGAATGCTTTCTGTTAGAATATTTGAAATTGCAATAACTTGTAATTCATCAAGATCAATCTCTGTTTTTAATTTCTCTATAATTTTACCTACGGTTACTTCTACAGGAATTTCTTTTGGTTTACTAGGTTCTTGCCCCATTCCACTGTTCATTCTTCCATACCCATTACTCCCATATCCATTATTTCCATATTGATTACCTCCATACCCATTATTGTATTGAGCAGTAAGGTTATTGATTGATAGTAATAAAAAAGCAATTACAAATAATTTTTGGATAGTTTTCATAATAAAAAAGGTTATAATCAAAGATATAAAAAGGTTTATAAATCTAGACAGGTTCACCATATAAATCGAATTCAGTCGCTTCAATGATTTTTATCATCACAAATTCTCCTGTTTTTACATAATGTTTAGA
>CANEXR010000120.1 GCA_947443815.1 Flavobacteriaceae bacterium
AAATCAACATCACCTGGTCCTTTGAAATTACTTACACCTTTCATATTTAAAGCATCTGTAAAAATTAGACCATCAAATTCTAAATCTCTTTGAAGAAGATTAGTAACAACATTAAACGAAATAGAAGATGGATAATTTTGACGCAATTCTAAGCTTGGTACATCAAGATGTCCAACCATCACTGATGCTAATCCTTCATCGAACATTCGTTTATATGGATACAGTTCCACTAAATCTAAATGTTCTCTAGAGGCAATAACAACAGGTAAACTAGTATGTGAATCTGTTGCAGTATCTCCATGACCCGGAAAATGTTTTCCAGTGGAAAAAACACCTTGATTTTGAACACCAGTCATTAATGCAATGGCTTTATCGGTTACATTAATTTTATTTTCCCCAAAAGAACGGTTTCCAATAATTGGGTTTTTGGGATTGGTATTAATGTCTAAAACTGGGGCAAAATTAAAGTGTATTCCCATACGCTTACTTTCTTTTCCCATTCTTTCGCCAACTTTTTCTATCAGTTTTAAATCTTGAATAGCACCTAGAGTCATATTCCAAGGATAGCGATAAGTAGAATCAAGTCGCATACTTAATCCCCATTCGGCATCAATACCAATAAATAATGGGATTTTTGATTTTGATTGGTATCTATTTGTCAAACGAGCTTGGCGTAATGGTCCACCTTGAAAAAAAATCAACCCGCCAATTTTATAGTCCCGAATTAATTTCTCGATTGCATTAACATGAGTAGTATCCTTGTTAGAATAGGCGGCAACCATAAAAAGTTGACCTACTTTTTCTTTAAAGTCCATTTGATTATACATGCTGTCTACCCAATGGTTTTCAGCATAAGAATCTTTGAAAAAAATTTTTCTGTCCGATCTTAGATGTGGTACATAAATTTCTTCATTTTCTGAAATATCAGGTTTTTGAAAAGGGAGATTTTTTATATTATTTTTGGTAGTTCCACAATTAGAAACTAAAAATAATAAGGCAAATAAAACACCTATTCGAATACAGAAAACTTTCATTAAATATTGTTTTTTAGAAAAAACGACTGTGCCAGCTATCCAAAGCAGGAACTTCCCATGATTCGTTATATTCTTCGATGTTGTTAACCAAATTATTAAAAACAATTGTGTTTTCAGTAACTGCTTTATCTTTAACCATTTTTTTAAAATCGATTAAAGGTTTGTGTGCAATATGTTCCCCTAATTTAAAGGTAACATTCATTTTATCTAGCAAATCAACACTATATTTTTGCTCTAAACTTTGAATGAATTCAACCGAAGCATCGATAGAACATCCCGTAGCTGCTTGCACATCTTGATTGACTGCTAAAATGATAAATCTATTGTATTTTAGTTGGTAAGAAGCCTCAAGACTAGTTCCATGTGCCGCCCAATCTTGAAGAAAGGATTGCAAAGCAGTTTCGATTTCAGAAAATTCTACCTCTGAAAATTTTCTATTTGATTGATAAATCCAAACTCTGGATTCACCTGGTAAATTTTCAAATGGAACGTACATAATACTTTATATTTTTACCCTACTTCTATTTGGGTAGTTATTTGAATTGAATAATTTATAAATCTTGAGCATTTGCTATAAGCTCAGCTATATCCATAACCTTAACTTCGTTTTCTTTTTCTTTGTTTTTTATACCATCGGTCATCATGGTGTTACAAAAAGGACAACCCGCAGCAATAATGTCTGGTTTAGTAGTTAAGGCATCTTCTGTTCTTTCAATATTAATTTCTTTATTTCCAGATTCAGCATCTTTAAACATTTGGGCACCACCAGCACCACAACACAATCCGTTGGAACGTGAACGCTTCATTTCAACTAATTCAATATCCAATTTTTGAATTAAATCCCTTGGTGCTTCATAGACATTATTGGCACGTCCTAAATAACATGGGTCATGAAAAGTGATTCGTTTTCCCTTAAATTGCCCACCTTCAATTGTTAGCCTTCCATCATCCAATAATGATTTCAAAAATTCGGTGTGATGAACTACTTCATATTTCCCCCCTAATTCAGGATATTCATTTTTCAAAGTATTAAAACAATGCGGGCAAGCTGTAACGATTTTTTTGGCTTCATAAGCATTCAAAACCTCAATATTCATCATCGCTTGCATTTGAAACAAAAACTCATTACCTGCTCTTTTTGCTGGATCTCCTGTGCAACTCTCTTCAGTACCAAGAACTGCAAAAGAAACATTGGAACGATTTAAGATTCGAACAAATGCCTTTGTTATTTTTTTGGCTCTATCATCAAAACTTCCTGCACATCCTACCCAAAACAAAACTTCTGGTTGCTTGCCTTGAGCCAGCATTTCTGCCATTGTTGGCACTATCAAATTTTCTGACATATGTTATTGTTTAAAGTTTAAAATTCAAATTTTCTAAGAATTAAAATTTGAAATCTAATCGCTATAATCTATTTGTTTTGTGGTTATAAAAACTGTACTATCTATTTAAAATTTCTCGCTGTAAGAAAAGTTACTTTTATATTATTGTTCATTTTTCCAATTCAACCTATCTTGTTGATTGTATTGCCATGGCGCACCATTATTTTCAATATTAGTCATCATAGCATTTATTGGCATTGGTGCGGCACTTTGCTCCATTACTAAATACCTTCTCATGTCCATAATTATAGCAAGTGGGCTAATATTTACTGGGCATTCTTCAACACATGCATTGCAAGAGGTACATGCCCATAATTCTTCTGGACTAATATAATCGTTCAATAAAGATTTATTATCTGGAACAAAAATACCATTATTGGCATCAATATTTTTCCCAACTTCCTCGAGCCTATCTCTTGTATCCATCATGATTTTTCGAGGAGACAATTTTTTTCCTGTCAAATTTGCTGGACATGATGATGTACATCTACCACATTCTGTACAAGTATAGGCGTTCAATAATTGCACCCAATTTAAATCCTGAACATCACTTGCTCCAAATTTAGCAGGCACTTCGTTTTCATTTGGCGGTTGAACTGCAAAAGGATCAGCATTGGGATCCATCATCATTTTCACTTCATTTGTTACTGACTCTAAATTATCAAACTGACCTTGCGGATTAAGATTTGCAAAATAAGTATTTGGAAAAGCCAATAAAATGTGCAAATGCTTTGAAAAATACAAATAATTCATAAAAACCAAAATTCCAACAATATGCAACCACCAAAAAATTTCTGATAAAAGCATTACAAGTTCATTGGAAACACCATTAAATAAAGGGGCTATAAACTGACTTACCGGAAAGGAACCTGCTTTTATAAAGTGTGAAAAACCACCCGGAACATATTGTAGATGTAAGTCTGAGGCATTCATTAACAAAAACAAAGTCATCAAAACCATCTCAAAATATAGAATATAATTTGCATCACTTTTAGGATAGCCTTTTAGATCTGAACTGACAAATCGCTTTAATTTCACAACATTTCTTCTGAACCAAAATACAAATACTGCCACCAAAACTAATAAGGCCAATATCTCAAAAGAGCCGATAAGAACATTATAAACAGGTCCTAAAAATGCAAATACTCTATGGGTTCCAAATAAACCATCAATTATTATTTCAAGTAATTCAATATTTATGATTACAAATCCAACATATACTATAATATGAAGTATTCCGGCAAGAGGTCGTTTCACCATTTTAGATTGACCAAGTGCAATCATGGCCATATTTTGCCAACGGGCTTTGGGATTATCTTTTCTATCTATGGATTTGCCAAGATTTATATTTCTAATTATTTTCTTTATGTTGCCATAAAAATAACCAAAACCAACAATCAGTAGTATTGCGAATACTATATTACCTAAATAACTCATAAATGTTAGTTTTTAACTTTTGAAATTGAATCATTAATTGGTGCTACATAAGGTTTGTTTTTCTTTCCAAACAAAGAAACATTTACATATCGAGTTGGAGAAAGTCTTACATCCTGCAATAACAATTCTAATTCTTTTGTGGTTGCTTTTAGATTATTGTACAAAGCCTCATCCTTTAATAATTTACCTGCTGAACCTTTACCAGAATTCAAATCACTCATTATTCCATCAACTTTAGCTAATGTCCCATTTAGATTTTTTACCGTTTTGCCTAAATCTGCTTTATTCAATGAATCCGAAATTTTAGAAAAATCACTAGATACTTTATTAAAATTAGTAACCATTCCTTTTATTTGTGACTTGTTTTCATCCAAAAGTCCATTGACGCTAGTTGTTGCTTTATTAAACTGCACCATTGTTTTACTCAATTCAGAAAGACTTATTTTTAAATCTTCTTGGGCTTTTTTATCGAGTACATTATTCAATCCTGATAATAAATTATCAACATTTACCATTATCTTTTCTAATTTTTGTTGCAAAGGCACTAATTTTTCACTTACAGAAGAAGTAAGACCTAATTTCATCTCACCAATTAATTTTTGTCCTTCAACAGCAGGAACTTTATTATTAAAATCTGGAAGAATTGCAATTTGTTTGCCACCAATAAAACCAGGTTCATAGATGGATGCAATACTAGTTTTAGAAATTGGGAAATCGGTTTTTAATTGCAATTCGACTAATAATTTTCCCGAATTATCATTTATCGTAATGCTATTTACTTTACCAATAATCAATCCGTTTAGTGTAACTGATGCAGATGGAGCTAATCCTTCTACATTATCATATTCTACATAAAAAGTCTTGTAATTTGTAAAAAGGTCTCTCCCTTTTAAGAAACTATAACCCCAAATAAATAGTAAGATTGAAGCAATAACTAGTATTGCAGTTTTGATTTCTCTTGTTATTTTCAAAATAAAAGTGTTTTTACAAAATTAATATAAATAATTTGAACTTGAGATTATTATTTGAGGGCTTCCTGAATCGAAACTTTTTCTCCATCTTTAAAAGCAATCAAAAAAGCAGAACCAAATCCTTTATTTTTGGCTAATTGCAAATCTTTTTTGGCAACATCATAATCTGATGTTTCACCATACATGTACTTATAAACTTTATTATCAAAAGACATTGAAATGGAATTCAGTCCTTTAAAATTTTTAGGTTCAAGAGCTAGTTTTTTTATACTTGCTGATAATTGTACTTTATAGATAATCCCAGAAGTTTCTTTTTTAATCTCGGCATTTTTAAGCTCCGCAGTATTTATAATCGATTTAGACTTTATGGAATTTGAGGTGTCTTTTATTGGCTTTTCGATATTTTTTTGAGTAGGCTTACTGTCAATTGTTTCCGTTTCTCCATTTCCAAAATATTCATTTCTATAACTAATAATAGCATCTGCAATGGCTTTTGCAACTTCATCTTGACCTTCTTCCGAGTTTAATTTATTTCCTTCAACGGGGTTGGAAACAAATCCCATTTCAATTAGTACTCTAGGCATATAGGCTTTATGAAGTACCATAAAAGGAGCTTGTTTTACGCCTCCTTGTCTAATTTTTTTACCAATTGAACTGAACGAATCTTCAATTTTACTTGCTAATGAAATACTATTATCCAAATATTCTTCTTGCATTAAGGTCATTCCAATCATCGTTTCTGGAGAATTTGGATCAAAACCTTCGTATTTTTGCTTATAATCCTTTTCAAGTGTAATTACAGAGTTTTCCTTTTTTGCAGCTTCCAAATTTGATGCAATCTTATTCATACCCATCACATAGGTTTCGGTTCCGTCAGCAGCTGTGTTTTTATTTGCATTACAATGAATTGAAACAAAAATATTGGCATCAGCCCTATTGGCAATATCTGCTCGTTCAATCAAATCAATAAAAACATCCGTTTTACGAGTATAAATAACATCTACTTTTGGAGTAGATTCCAATATTTTCCCAACTTTTAAAACTACTGCTAATGCAATATTTTTTTCAATTCGTCCGCTATAAACAGCTCCAAAATCATGTGCGCCATGTCCGGCATCCAAAGTTACTTTGAACCGACTCGATTGACTATAGGTAATCACAGAAATTGTGGTTAGAAAAAAAGTAAAGAAGACTTTAATTTTATTAGTAATCTGCATAAATTTAAAAGTTAATTTTAATTAAAACTCTTCGGTTATAAATTTTTTATTTGTCTATTTTTGACAAAAAATAATATGTAAGTTTGGCACGTCAAAAAACAAGCCATAATTTTACAAAAATAGTATTTAAACCTTTGCGTACAAACTTATTTAATATCGTTTTATTATCAATTTTCCTAACAATAGGATCTGCTCAATTATATTCACAAGATATAACAAAAAAAAAGAACCCTATCCCTGCTAAAAAACAAATAGATAGCCCCAAAATTAGTAGTGATTCTATAACAAAAACGACAGTAATCACTAAAAAAGAAACCGATTCTATAAAAAAAGATAGCTTAAAATCTAAAAAAGTCTTTCTAGACGGAAAGGTAAAATACAAAGCAGAAAATTATGCTAAAATAGATCAAAAGAAAAAACTTATTACCCTTTATGACAAAGCAGAGTTGTATTACCAAGATGTAGAGTTAAAATCGGGTATTATCGTTATGGATTATGAAAAAAACGAAGTTTATGCGGGTCGAATTAAGGATTCCTCAGGAGCATACACTCAATTTCCAAACTTCAAACAAGGTACAAATGTTGTTGAACCTGATTCTATTCGGTTTAATTTTAAAACAAAAAAAGCTTTAATTTGGAATTCTAGATCTGATCAAGGAGAATTTAAAATAAAAGCGGCAGTTACCAAAAAAGAGAATGATTCGGTTTATTTTCTGAAAGGAGCTCGATTTACAACTTCAAAAGATGTTGACAATCCCGAATATTATTTTCAGACTAATAAATTGAAATTTATTCCTGGAAAAAAAGTGGTTACAGGGACTACAAATATGGTTATTGCTAATGTTCCTACACCCATTGCATTACCATTTGCATTTTTCCCTATGAGTAAAGAAACTAGTATTTCAGGAATTTTATTACCTAGTTATAATGATTCCAATACTCGAGGTTTTTCATTACAAAATGGAGGTTATTATTTTGCTCTTAGTGATCATTATGATTTAACCGTTCTTGGAGATTATTATACGAATGGTAGTTATGGTTTGCGATTTGAATCTAGTTATGCCAAAAGATATAATTATCGTGGTAATGTTAACATTCGGTTTGAAAATTTAATTACAAGCGAGAGAGGCTATCCTGATTACTCTAAACAACGAATTTATAATATCCAATGGAGTCACACTAAAGACACTAAAGCAAACCCAAACTCCAGTTTTTCGGCATCGGTGAACCTTGGAAGTAGCAAATATTTCAAACAATCTATCAATCAAAATAATATTGGTTCCAATCTTAATAACACTTTAAGTTCCTCTGTTTCATACAGTAAAACATTCAATACAATTGTACCACAAGCAAGACTTTCATTAACCGCTACTCACTCTCAAAATACAAAAACCGAGGAGATAAACATGACATTGCCAACCTTACAATTTAGTTTTGATCGTGTTTATCCATTTGTAGGTAAAGATGGTGTCAAAAAAGGTATTTTGAAGAATATTAACTTGCAATACGATTTAAGCGGAAAAAACAGTATTACTACAACAGACTCTTTATTTTTTAAGCCTCAAATGTTTGATAATGCCAAAATTGGAGCACAACATACCATTCCTTTGAGTACTAATTTTAAATTATTCAAGTACTTTAGCGCTTCTTCTTCCTTTAATTATAAAGAAGTTTGGTATACCAAAACCATTAAAAGAAGTTATGATACAGATCAAAGCAAAGTAGTGGATACTAATATAAAAGGATTTGATGCGTATAGGACTTACTCTTTTTCATCAAGTATTGGGACTACAATTTATGGTACTTTCAATTTTGGTGATGATAAAAAGATAAAGTCAATTAGACACGTGATGCGACCTTCAATATCTTATGGATATACCCCTAGTTTTGAAAAATATTACGATACTTATGCTA